>QCTC01000010.1 GCA_003211315.1 Prochlorococcus sp. AG-670-O17
TTTAGAGTGATTTTTACCAAAACCTAAAGCTCTTGAGGCGAGTTTTGAGGTACTTCTCAATATTAAAACTATTGCAATTATAAAAATCAAAAAAAGACCAAAAGATGCAAAAGAATTAGCAGCTGAAGATTCTTTACGACTGTTGTTAATGGTTAATTCAACATTATTTTGAGATGCTTTTTCAAGAATTAGTTGGTCGTTATAAAGGATAGGTACTTTTTCTTTGTTTCCATTTTTATATAGAACATCTATTTCCCTCTTCCTAGGATAGAAATATATAGATTGTATGTTTCCCGAATCTAATTCTAATAGGATATCAGAATAGCTTTTATTAGAATCTGAATATGAGAAATTTGATTTAAAGAACACTAATTTTCAATAAAATATAATAAGTAAAGCTTAAAAGCTGTGATAAAGAATTGCATTATTTAAAATAAATATAATCAAATATTTGAGAGATAACCACTTAAAGGTTATATTAATAGATGGAAATAAGATATTAGTATGGCTGTTCCAAAGAAGAAAAAATCAAAAAGCAAGAGAAATCATCGACATGCTGTTTGGAAAGGTAAAGCAGTATTAGCTGCTCAAAAGGCGATGTCACTAGGTAAATCTGTTTTGACAGGTAAAGCACAAGGATTTGTATATCCGATTGATGAAGAAGAAGAAAATGAAGAATAACTTGGTTATGAGCCTAGTTTAAAAGCTTCAAGTATCACAGCATAAGTGGCTCCAATTCGAACTTTATCAACTATTGTCCACAACTTAAACAAGCTAGAATCTACAGGAGGTCTAGTTCTGATTATTAGTTCAATAATTAATATTATAATAGGAACCATTATTAGTTCATTTCGACCTTCAGATATAAATTTAGTAACAAAATTTGCAAATAAAAAATATCCTGTCAAAACAGAAATTAAATTAATAGATTTTGATTTCCAAGAGGAGCTTAAAAAACCAATCAATAAATTATTAAATTGATCATTAATTTTTGAAAATTTTGTTTTTTGCATTTTAAAATTTCATCAAAAATTTTTCTAAATAATCATAATCAATATAATTACCATCAAGCTTAGGTCCTTTAATAACTTTAGCCTTAGAACTTTCATTGCCCAGACTATCAATAAAACAGTCTAACTTCATATCCTTATCAATTACAGCAGGTATATTTGAAGGAACATAAATCGTAGGCAGATTAGCTGCTATGGATGATCTAAGACCAGGATTAGAATCTTCAAAAACTATTGATTTATTAAATTTTATACCGCTTAATTTCATCGCTTTTAAGTAAGGTAAGGGGTTAGGTTTGTGGAATTTAACATCATCACTTGATATGATAAATTCAAATGGATTAAATTCTACAAATAGTTGATTAGTTATTAAATTGGCTTGTTTCTTAGAGCTTGAGGTTACTATAAATTGTCTAACTTTTTTTTTCTGTAATTCCTTAATTAATCTATAAACACCAGGTTTAAGGGATATGACATTATTTCTTTTTACGTAATTAATATAATGATATTGTTTTCGTTCGTGTATTTTATTTACTTCTTGATTATTCAAATATTTATTTACTAATTTTGAATAATAACAAATTCTATTTTTACCTCCATTAATTTTTAGTAGATCTAAATATGTAGATTTATCCCAATTCCAATCAAGATTAAAATCATTAAATGCGTAGTTGAAGGCAGGCAAATGAGCTTCTAATTCGGTATTAGCAATTGTTCCATCTAAGTCCCAATAAACACCCTCAAGGTAAGTCACTAAGAGTTAAAGAGTTAGAGAGTATTTTTTTATTTGCGAAAAAAAACAAGCGCTATTATGGCTGGTCCGGCTAATGCAACGACGGCTAAAGGTATAAGAGTTGCCATGTGAATGATTATATGATGTGATACTATTTTTACAAATAAACCTTTCAACTGTACCAATACGTTACAAGATTGAATTAAATTATGAAATCATGGAGTTGTATAGAAAATTGCGGAGCTTGTTGTCGATTAGATTTAGCTGATAGAGATAATTTATCGGGGGCACTAAATAATAAAGATATAGCATTAATAAATTCAATGATAAGCAAAGATGGATGGTGTAAATATCTTGATAAATCAAATAGAAAATGCATGATTTATGAATCAAGACCACATTTTTGTCGAGTAAATGAATTTTCTTCATCGTTCAAAGGTTATTTAAAAAATGGTGATAAATTCCTAATTGATTGTTGTAAACAACATATATCATCTATTTATGGGAGAAAAAGTCTACAAATGAAGGCCTTCAAATCGGCTGTTTCAAATAAATGAATATTAATTTAGAAAAAGAAGACAAAAGTGTTGAAAAGAATTTTACATCTATTTTTATAACAACTTTTACTACTATATTTATCGCTGAATTAGGAGATAAAACTCAAATAGCGACCCTAATGTTATCTGCAGAATCAGGAAAACCAATTATTGTTTTCATTGGAAGTTCATTAGCATTAATAAGTTCTAGCCTTGTAGGTGTATTAATTGGGAAGTGGTTATCTAATAAAATATCTCCAAACAAATTTGCATTATTTACTGGTTTATTAATGATAATTATAAGTATATTTCTAGCTTATAACATTTTAAAGCCCATATTTTAAATGATTTTAAGTTTACTACTATCGACGTTTATAACAATATTCATTGCCGAGCTAGGTGACAAAACGCAGTTAGCCACTTTAACAATGAGTGGAAGCTCCGATAAACCTTTAGCCGTTTTCTTGGGATCGTCAACGGCTCTTATATTGGCCAGTTTAGTAGGAGCATTAGCAGGTGGATCAATTTCCAATTTTGTTCCTGAAATTATTTTAAAGTCGATAGCATCTTTAACTTTCCTTATTCTTGGTTTAAGACTATTTATTATTTCACTTAATTCAAATGAAAATGATAATAAGGAATGAAATATTAAATAGTTTTTTGATTAGAAAGATAGATATAATATAAATATATTTTATAAATTAGTAAAAATTTAAAGTAATTATGTTTTCAACCTCTTCAATAATTGAAAATTTAAATAATGAAGAAGGTTTGGAATACAAGAAATTATGCAGATTATTAAAATTATCAAAAAAATCAGAAAAGGCCAAATTAGATATTGCATTGAGAGCTTTAGAAGAACTTGAAATAATAAACAAAAATAAAAATAATGAATACTTAAGCGTAAAAGAGAGTAATCATTTGATTGCTAAGATTAGATGCAGCAGCAAAGGTTACTGCTTTGCAGTTAGAGAAAATAACAAGGAAGATATTTACATAAAAGAAAATTTACTTAACCATGCTTGGAATGGAGATAAAGTTTTAGTAAGAATAATAAAAGAAGGTGTAAGAAGAAGATCGCCAGAAGGAGTGGTAGATTGCATTCTTGAAAGAACAAATCAAATACTGTTAGCAAAAGTTGAAATAATTAAAGAAGAAGTGTACGGGATACCTATAGATGACAGAATTCTATCTAAAATAAAGCTCCCCAAAAAAGATGAGAAATATAAATATATTCCTGATAATAAAAACATAGTAAAGATAGAAATTGACTTATTCCCAATTGGCCAACAAGAAGGTATTGGTCATGTCATAAAGGAATTAAAGTTAAATAATAGCGAAAAGTTAGATACAGATTTCGTATTATCTAAAAGTAATATTCATAGAATTGATAATATTCAAAATCCAAAGCTTACTTTGGGTAATCAACAACAAAGACTAGATCTATCAACTAAAGATTCATATATGTTCAAAAGCTGGAATGCTGAAAATTCGCCAATACTCCCAATTTTTCAAATAGATAAAAATAAAAACAATACCTTTAATTTTTGGGTACACACAAATGCAATTGCTGAAAGATTAGATCTAAACAGTAAGAAATCCTTACAAATTTTCTTTGATAGATTTGAATCATTTCCCTTACTAGACAAATGGCAAAACTACCTTAGTGATGAAATATGTAATGCTGCAAAATTTAATACAAACCAAATAAATGACGCTATTAGTTTGTGTATAGAAATCAATGGTGAAAATGAGATAATTAATTGGTCATTCCACTTAACCAAGGTGAAATGTTCCCTTGTAGTCGAGAATCAACATCTAGAAGCTCTTCTAACTAGAAAAAGTAATGCTCGAATCACTTCAAGAATACTTAAACCAATTAAAGAATACATAGAAGATTTAGAGAAAATAATAGAAATTTCAAAAGAATTTAGAAACAAACAATTATTGAATGGGAAATTTGAATTACCAAAGTCGAATAATAATATTGAGTCTTTAAAAGAATTATTAGTACACAACCCTGCTGACGTCTCTAAGGAATATTTTGAACCATTAAATAAAAATGACATACAAACATATATTTCGCCTTTGCTGTACGAAGCGAATTCAATATGGTTCAACCATGCAAATAATTATGGCTTAAATAATGCATCATATATTTATCAAAAATTAGATTATATAAATGCCACTGAAATTATAAAAAATTCAGAATTAATTGATAGTGATATCGAACTTGACGAAAATGGAACTTTATCATTTAAAAAATTAGTTGAGTTATGCAGTGATGATAATAAAAAAAGTATATTGCATAAAATATTAATTAATGTGGTAAGGGATAATGAAGTAAAACTAATTTCTAATGATAATTCTATAAATGAAACTGAAAAAATTATTTCGCCTTGGACGTTACCCTCGTTTGATTTTACAAATTTAATTAATCAATATAATATTTTTAATATGATAATTAATGGGAAAAGGAATAAAAATAGCGGAGGAAGTTTTATTAACATTATGCAAAAAGATTCTTGGAAAGATGTTAATTGGAATCTATATAATTCATCAACTGTAAAAGTTTTGGATTTAATATTTAATAGCCTAATAATCGATAAAATCAATGAATATAAGAATAAAGTTAAACAGTTTAGATCTAATATGATAAGTATTAAGCAAGTAAGAAAAGCAGAAAAGTTTATAGGAAATAAGTATAGTGGGTTAATAATGACAGTACAAAGTTATGGATTTTTTGTAGAGATTCCTGAATTATATGTTGAAGGCTTAGTACATGTAAGTACGCTTAATAATGATTGGTATGAATATAGATCCAGACAAAACCTATTAATTGGAAGAAAATCAAAAAAATCATATAAAATAGGTGATGTAATAGATATCAAAATTATTAAAGTTGATATTCTAAAGTATCAAATAGATCTTGAATTAGTTTAGAGATCGATCAACTATTAGTTTTCAAAAATTTATTAAAGTATCATAAATAATTTTTAAAAATGAATAATAAAAAAAAGAACTTATTATTAATTATTTTTTTAATTGCAAGTATACAAATATTATTATTAATAAATAACAGACAAAAAACTTCTTTTAGATATTTCATTTGGAATATTCAAGATGTAAGTATAGGTCGATTAATAATTATTTCCTTTACATCAGGTTTGTTTATGAGTTCTCTATTAAATAAAATACTAAGCAATGACATAAAAGCTAAAACTATAATTGAAGGTGATGATAGAACAATTGATGATAATGATTATTCAGTAGAAAGAGAAAACAATGATGAACCATTTGATATTGCTCCTGAGAGAGATTTACGAGAGCCTCAACCTACGATTTCTGTTAATTACCGGGTTATAAAGAATAATGAGGAAAATGAATTAAAAGATAGAAACCAGTCAGTAAATAATTCACAAAATGATGATGATTGGAACAATAATGGTTCTGAATGGTGAAAATATTGAAAAAAAAGGGGTAAAATAATATTTATAAATTTACTTAATATTTAAATTGTTGTTATGGAAGAAAATTTAGATTCGATAAAAGAAAGTAATAGAAATGAAAATGATCCATTAAAAAAGGATATTATTGATATTCAGAGCTCAAAAGAAACAGCGCCCACAATTAATAAAAATTCGAGAGATTCAACTAAAGATTTACTCCCTAATGAAAACTCAAAAAATTCAATAAAAGATCTTAATATTCAAAAAGTCAACAAGGAGAACTCGAGTAAAGTAATCAATGATCTTGATAATAAGAATGTTGAAGACGAAAATTCAAAAACTTTAAAGGTAAAACCAAAAAAAGAACTTCCTATTGAAAAAAAACCTTTCAATGAATTTATTAATGATCATTTATTACCTTCTATAGTTCAGGAATTTAAAGTAAGAGGAATTGAAGTTGCAGATATTAATTTAAAAAATACATCAAGACCAATTGCTGGTGATAAATGTTGGGTTATTTTTTGTGAGGTAAAAGATATTTGCAACTTTTGGCTATCATTTGAAAAAGATGATATAAGCTCGTTAAAAAGTATTTCGTTATGCAAATTTGATCAAAAACCAAGTGTAATTGAATCATTTTTAATAGATGAAAAAAGAATTACCCTAAAATTAATTATTTCTAGAATTCTGCAAAGATTGAATGGACAAAAATTAATTGGCATTAATTAAATTTGAAAGCATAACACCTAGTTAACTTTTTACTCAAAAATACAATTAATAGTAAATAATAGAAGTAACGATTTAGAGAAAATGGCACAACAAACTATTGAATCAAATAATAAAAAATCAGTTAATAGAGGCAAGGATATCGCAAAGGATACGATATTAACTCCAAATTTTTACACTACAGATTTTGAAGCAATGGAAAAAATGGATTTATCCATTAATGAAGAAGAATTGGAGGCAATATGTGAAGAATTTAGAAAAGATTATAATAGACATCACTTTGTACGAAATAAAGAATTTGAGGGGGCGGCAGATAAATTAGATGCTGAAACTAGGGATCTTTTTGTAGATTTTCTGGAAGGAAGTTGCACTTCGGAATTTTCAGGTTTTTTATTATACAAAGAATTAAGCAAAAGGATAAAAGACAAGAATCCTCTTCTTGCTGAATGTTTTGCTCATATGGCTAGGGATGAAGCAAGGCATGCAGGATTTTTGAATAAATCAATGAATGACTTCGGTTTACAGTTAGATTTAGGATTTCTAACAGCAAACAAGGATTATACTTATTTTGCTCCAAGAGCAATTTTTTATGCTACTTACATATCTGAAAAAATTGGATATTGGAGATATATAGCAATTTATAGGCACCTTGAAAAAAATCCTAGTGGTAAAATTTTTCCTTTATTTAATTTCTTTGAAAATTGGTGTCAAGATGAAAATAGGCATGGTGATTTCTTTGATGCATTAATGAAAGCACAACCTCGAACGGTTAAAAGTCTAAGCCAGAAATTTGATATTTTTGGTTATACCTTGAAACATCCAATTTTTGATTATTACCATAGATTTAGATATTTTTTAAATAATCATCCTATAGTTTCTAAATTATGGTCTAGGTTTTTTCTACTAGCTGTTTTTGCAACTATGTACATAAGAGATCTTGGCACCAAAAAAGATTTTTATGGAGCACTAGGTTTAAACGCTAGAGAATACGACCAATTTGTCATTAACAAAACAAATGAAACTTCAGCCAAAGTATTTCCTGTTGTTTTAAATGTATATGATAAATCTTTTTATAAAAGATTAGACAGAATAGTTGAAAATGGTACTCTCTTATCAGAAATAGATAAGAAAGATAATCCAAATGTAATTAAAGTATTATCTAAATTACCCATCTTTATTTCAAACGGTTATCAACTGATAAGACTATACTTATTAAAACCTCTTGAAAGTGATGATTTTCAACCATCAATTAGATAATCAGATCTTAACAAAGAGCTAAAGTTATAAGATTCAAATGGTATCTGCGAGTATTAAATCTTCCGAAATTAGATTTGGTGAATGTAATAAAAAACTTCTAGAAGAAGTCATTTTCTATGGCATATCCCTAGGCGCTGATTTTGTAGAATTATTTATTGAAAACTCAGATAATTCAAATGTTCTCGCAGAAGAAGATTTTATTACAAATGTAAGTCCATCATTCAGCAAAGGAGCTGGAATAAGAATATTTAAAGACAAGAGAGATGGGTTTGTGAGCACTAACGACTTGTCAAAACATGGATTAATGAGATCTATTTCTCAAGCAATCGAAATGTTAAATATCTCTAAAAAAACTGATATATTAATTTTTAATGGACTTAAAAAACTAAAAGACTATAGTAAGTCAAAAATTGACTGGCTTAATGAAGTGCCCACAATAAATGAAGTAAGCGAAAAATTATTACTAAGTACTAAATCATTAAAAAAGGATAAGAAAGTAGTTGTTAGAAAAGGTAGCTACGCAAGAAACTGGCAGGAAGTAATAATAGCTTCAAGTGATGGAACTTACGCTACTGATATAAGACTGCATCAAACGGTAGGACTTAACATAATTGCTAACGACGCTCAATACAGATCGAACGGGAGTAGAAGATTTGGATCGCATGGATTTCCTAATGAATTTAGATTATGGGATCATGAAAAAGCTTCGAATGAAGTTTATGAAAGTTCAATGAATATGTTGTACGCAGACTATGTTCAAGCTGGACAAATGCCAGTTGTATTAGCTAACAAATTCGGTGGTGTTATATTTCATGAAGCTTGTGGGCACTTACTTGAAACAACTCAGATTGAACGTGGAACAACTCCATTTAGTGATAAGTTGAATAAAAAAATAGCTCACGAGTCAGTTACGGCAATAGATGAGGGTCTTTCTGAAGGATCATTCGGATCATTATCTATTGATGATGAAGGAATGGAACCAGAGAAATCAATACTTATTAAAGACGGTATTTTAAAGAAATTTCTTTCTGATAGAGCCGGTGAATTAAGGACTGGTCACAAAAGAACCGGTAGTGGGAGAAGGCAAAATTATTCATTTGCTGCTGCATCAAGAATGAGAAACACTTATATAGCTAAAGGTGAATTCACAAAAGAAGAATTAATAAATAGTATTAGCGATGGCCTTTACTGTAAGTCAATGGGCGGTGGCAGTGTAGGCGCGACAGGTCAATTTAATTTCGCTGTTGAGGAAGGTTATTTAATAAAGAACGGTAAATTAACTAAACCAGTAAAAGGAGCAACATTGATTGGTGACGCGAAAGAAGTAATGCCAAAAATATCTATGTGTGGAAATGATTTAGAGTTAGCTCCTGGTTTTTGTGGTTCAGTCAGCGGCAGCGTTAATGTAACAGTTGGTCAGCCACATATTAAAGTCGATACCATAACAGTAGGTGGAAGATAAAAATGAATCCTACAGAAATAACAAGTCAAATATCAACTGCTGCAAATATGTTAAATATTGATAAATGGGATTACGGTGCTAGTTTTTCTAATGATTATTCTGTTCAAGTTGATAGAGGAGCAGCGAAACAGTTAAAAGCATCTCAAAAACAGGTCATAACTTTAAGAGTTTGGAATAAAGACAACTTAGTTGGTATAACGACTACAAGTGATCTAAGTGAAACAGGTATTAAAAAAGCTTTAAAACAAGCAAATATAGCCTCAGAATTTGGGAATAAAAATGAATTTACTGATTTTTCTCCCTTAGCCAAAGATCCTATACAAGTAAAAGAAGTTGATAAAAAAAATCCGTTAGGAATTAAAAAGCTACTTAAAATTCTTAGAGAGGCTGAATCGAAGCTAATCGATAGTCATGAGGCTATTAAATCTATTCCTTACAACGGATTGTCAGAAAGTTTTTATGAAAGAATTTATGCCAACAGTGATGGGGCATTTCGAAATTATAGTAAAAGTCAAGCTGCTATATATTTATATGCCAGAGCAGAAGAAAAAGATAAAAAACCTCGTAGTTCAGGTTCAGTAAAACTGGGATACGGTGTTGAAGACATTGATATTGAATCTTGTATCAAAGAGGCAGCAAAGAAAACAATTGCACATTTAGACTACTCATCAATCAAAACAGATAAGTATTTAATTTGTCTATCGCCTGAAGCATTTCTAACAATGATGAATGCCTTTAGTTCAATCTTTAATGCTAGAAGTATTATTGACGGTGTAAGTCTTTCAAATAAAAACTCGATTGGTGAGTTGATTTCAATTCCAGCTTTGAATATCTACGATGATGGACTTAATGATAAAAATATATCTTCTGCACCATTCGATGGTGAAGGGACTCCAACAAAAAAACTAAGCTTAATTAATAAAGGAAAATTAGAAAACTTTATACATTCAGAATCAACTGCAAAAATTTTTAACACAATACCTACAGGACATGCTGGACTTGGTTCAAAAGTTTCAGTGTCTCCAGATTGGTTAGTAATTGAAAAATCAAATGAATGTTCGAACTTAAACACGTCGTTGGTACATACAAATTATCAAGGAGAATTTGTATATATTGAAGAATTAAACGCAATTCATGCAGGAGTTAGAGCTAGTCAAGGTTCCTTCTCTCTTCCTTTTGAGGGGTGGCTTTATAGAAATGGGGAAAAACGTTCTATTGAATCAGCGACTGTTGCAGGAGATATAAAGTATCTTCTAAAAAATATAATAAATATTGAAAATGAAAAAGAATTAACTACAAGTGGGATTTCTCCACATGTATGGATTAATGAATTATCTATAACTGGTGACGAGTGAGAATTATATTTTGGGGTACGCCTGAATATTCAGTTAAAAGTCTTGAAGTATTAAAAAAATCAGATCATGATATTGTCGCTGTAATTACCCAACCAGATAAAAAAAGATCTAGAGGTAATAGGTTAATTTCATCACCGGTGAAGGAATATGCAACTAAGGAAAATATTACTGTTTTTACACCCGAAACAATAAAGGATAATATTGAATTTATAACTGGACTTAAAAACTTATCTTGTGATCTTTTTATAGTAATTGCATATGGAAAGATATTACCCAAAGCAATATTAGATCTTCCTAAATACAAATCATGGAATGCACATGCATCACTACTTCCAAGATGGAGGGGTGCTGCGCCAATTCAATGGTCAATATTAGAGGGTGATAAGCATACTGGTGTAGGAATTATGAAAATGGAAGAAGGATTAGATACCGGGGACGTATTGGTTGAGAAACAAATTAAAATTGAGAATAAGGATAATCTTAAAACATTATCTAAAAAATTAAGTGATTTATCATCAGAGTTAATTTTGAGAGCGATATCAGACATAGAACAAAATAAAAATAGAGATATTAATCTTTTACTTAAAAAACAAACAGATTTTCAAAGAGAATTAAAATATGCAAGATTGATTAATAAATTAGATTACATAATAAATTGGGGAAATTCTTCTACTGATATTTATAGAAAAATAAATGCTTTATACCCAAGAGCAAATACAACTTATAAAAGGAAAAACCTCAAAATAATAAAAATAAAGATCCTAACAATGGATGAAATACACAATAAAAATTATAAAATTTTGAGTAATGTAATAGAGCCAGGATTAATTATTGGACTTATAGAAAACGTAGGAATTATCATAACAACAAAAACTGATCCAATTCTTTTATTAGAAGCAAAACTAGAAGGGAAAAACGTATCTAGTAAAAATCAATTGATACAACAATTAAATCCTGTAATTGGAGAAAATTTTTCTGACTAAGTTATTTGATCCCTCTTGGACAAACCCCAAATGAATGAAATTAATATCAAAATATAAAAATAATAATCAGGAAGAGTAGTCTCAGTAAAAAATGTATTTAGAAGAAGCTTTGTCCCAACAATTAGTATCGCAATGTAACCAGCAGTTTCTAATCTTAAAAATTTCTCTAAAAGACTAAGAAATATACCTGAAGTAAATCGCAATGCTAATACACCTATAATTGCTCCAAATATAATCAGAATATATTGATCACTTATGGCAACAGCTGTTGTAATGCTGTCAATTGAAAATGCAAAATCAGTCAAAGAAAGTAAAGCAACAATCTTTAGAAATTTAAAATTATTATTGCTTTTATCATTGTCTGAATTTTGAGTATCTGATTCGCTGCTATAAAAAACATTTGAAATAAATAAATAAATAAGATATAAACCTGCAAAAATACGGATAATAATGAATTTTAAAAGGATATTAGATAAAAGAATAAGAAATATTCTGAATAATAAAGAAATAGTTATACCTATATTTAAAGCTTTAGATCTTAATAAAGGACTGTCAAGAGATTTAGTAAGCGATGCCAAAGCAATTGCGTTATCCGCCGATAGCAATAATTCTAAAATAATTAAGATAGGTAAAAGTGTAAGAATTTCTGACCAACTATCAACTTGATCAAGCGTTGGTATAAAGGAATTTATTGCAGCAGAATCCATTAATTATTATTCACAATCTTTGTAAAATATAATATAATATAACTTTAGGAGTAATCAAGTTAATTAAATATAAATGAGTTTAAATTCATTAATTAGTTATATTTCAAATTCACAAATAATAAAAGAGTTAGTAAAAAGAATTAAACATAATAATGAGCTAAATATCATTGGCTCCAGTAGATATGCAAAATCAATTATTATAAATAGTATTGCTAAGAAAGAAAATAAAGATATCTTACTTATAAGTCCTAACGAGGAAATTGCCTACAAATGGTATGGATATTTCGATAGTATAGATAATAGAAATGTCTTATATTATCCTCCAAGTCAAAATTTGCCATATGCATCAATTAACAGGTCAAGGGAGACTAAATATTCACAGTTATCAGTTATCTCTAAAATTATTAAAAAAGAAAGAAAAGATTTAAACATAATAATAACAACTGAACGATCCCTTCAACCTCATTTAATTAAAAATAATCAATTCAAGGAAAATATATTTACAATAATTAAGGGAAATGAACTAGACATAAAAGAGTTAACAAAAAAGTTAGTTTTACTTGGCTATAATAAAGATAATCTAACCTCTCAAGAAGGATCATGGAGTAGAAGAGGAGATATTATTGATGTTTATCCAGTTAATAATGAACTGCCTATAAGAATAGAATACTTTGATAACATTATTGAAAAAATACGAGAATATGATCCCGTAACTCAAAGAACATTAGATAGTATTAATAAAGTTGAAATTGTACAAGTCGGATTTAATTTATTAATAAGAAAAAGCTTAGAAAATTTATCAGAACAAGGTACATTTAATTCAGAAGAAATAACAACTAAGAATAATCTTGATAGATACTTGGGGATAATTGAAGAACATCCATCAAACATATTAGATTACATAAATAAAGAAACATTAATTGTAATCGACGAAAAAGAAGAATGTAATAAATTTTCTAATAATTGGTGTCTTGAATCAGATAATAATTTTGAACTACATAAAGATGAAATCGCCAATAACCTAAAATCTAATAATATAAATATAAAAGTTAAATCTAATCTTCATGAAAAATTTGAATATATTATAAAGACTTTTAGTAATTATAATGTAATAAATTTATATGAATTCGAGTCAAAAAGAAATTTAGATAATAGATTTCTTATGTCAGATAAACGCATAAATACCTCTACTAAAAATATTGGAAAACTTTCAAAAGAAATAAATAAATTTATATTAAATAAAGATAAAGTCTGGATATTATCGGCGCAGCCACTACGAACAAGAAGTTTATTTTTTGAGCATGAATGTAATACAACTTACTTAGACAAACCCAACGATCTTGAAAGTGCATATAAGTTGATTGAAAATTCGACACCAGTAATTATTAAAAATAAAAATAATTATGAAATAGAAGGATTTTATTTACCGATATGGAAAGTGATTCTAATAACAGACAAAGAATTATTTTCTCAGCAAGCTTTATTTAATAATGTATTTATAAGAAGAAGAAAAAGGAGTGTAAATTCAAATATAAATGTAAATAAAATAAATCCAGGAGATTATATAGTTCATAAAAACCATGGTATTGGACAATTTTTAAAATTAGAAAAAATAAACATTACCGGTGAATCAAGAGACTACTTAGTCATTCGTTATCTTGATGGAAAAATAAGTGTTGCCGCTGATCAACTTGGGAGTATAAACAGATATAGATCTAGTGGAAAAATAAAGCCAAGAATAAATAAATTAGGAGGTACAGAATGGTTAAAAATAAAAGATAAAAATAGAAAAATAATAAAAAAAGTTGCCTTAGACATTTTACAACTTTATGCAAAAAGGGAAAAACTTAAAGGTCATATATTCCCAGAAGATGGGCCTTGGCAAAAAGAGTTAGAAGAGTCATTCCCTTATCAAGCTACTCCAGATCAAATAACAGCTGTTAAAGAAGTAAAAATTGATATGGAAAGCGATAAGCCAATGGATAGATTAGTTTGTGGAGACGTCGGGTTCGGAAAAACAGAAGTTGCAGTAAGAGCAATTTTTAAAGCAATCACATCTGGTAAGCAGGTAATCTTACTTGCTCCAACAACAATCTTAGCTCAACAACACTGGAGAACTTTTTATAATAGATTTTCTCCTTACCCAATAAAAGTTTCTCTACTGAACAGATTTAAAACAAATACTGAGAAAAAAGATATTTATAATGGTCTAAAAAATAATAAAATAGACTTAGTTGTAGCTACTCATCAAATTTTAGGAAAAGAGATCGAAATTAAAAACTTAGGATTACTTGTTATTGACGAAGAACAAAGATTTGGAGTTAGGCAAAAAGAAAAAATTAAAAATATAAAAACAAATATTGACGTTTTAACTCTCTCAGCTACACCAATACCAAGAACTCTATATATGAGTTTGTCTGGCCTTAGACAAATGAGTTTATTAAATACTCCTCCTCCCTCTAGAAGATCGATTAAAACGTATTTATCTGAAATTGATATGGATGTAATCAGAACTGCGATAAGTCAAGAACTTGATAGAGGTGGTCAAATTTTCTATGTTCTTCCAAGAATATCTGACATTGATCAAGCGGTTAATAAATTAAAAAATATGTTTAAAGATTTAAAGTACATTGTCGCTCATGGACAAATGAATGAAATAGATCTTGAAAATGCAATGATTGCCTTTAATAATGGCGAGGTTGATCTAATGATTTGCACTACAATTATTGAAAGCGGATTAGATATACCTAGAGTAAATACAATCGTAATCGAAGATTCACATAAATTTGGTCTGTCTCAACTTTATCAATTACGTGGAAGAGTCGGAAGAAGTGGAGTACAAGCTCATGCATGGCTATTTTATCCAAATATAAATAAAATTAATGAAGCCTCTAAGCAAAGGCTAAAGGCTATCAAAGATTTCTCTGAACTAGGAAGTGGATATCAACTAGCCCTGAAAGATATGGAAATAAGAGGAGTTGGGAGCTTATTAGGCGAGGAACAAAGTGGAAAAGTTAATGCCATAGGATATGACTTATATATTGAAATGCTTCATGAAGCAATTTCAGAAATAAATGGCCAAGAAATACCTGAAGTAAATGATACTCAAGTTGATTTGCCGGTTAATGCTTTTATACCTGCAACATGGATATTAAACCGAGAAGAGAAACTAGATGCTTATAAATATGCTACCGAATGTACTAACCACAAAGAGCTTACAGAACTGGCAACTGACTGGTCAAATAGGTATGGGGTTTTACCCAAACCTGTTGAATCCTTAATACTATTAATGAAGTTAAAATTGTTAGCAAAAAAGTGTGGCTTTAATAAGATTAAACTTAAAAAACCAAATGTAATAATAGAAACTAGGCTAAAAAAATCTACATTTAAACTTATAAAAAAAGGTTTACCATCAAATATTCAATCAAAATTTAATTATGAAGATGATGATCAGTTCTCAAAAATAACTATTAGAGGATTAGGTGTCACAGATATTCAAAATCAAATTGATCAGTTAATCTATTGGTTAGGACTTTTTGTAAAAGAAATTAATAACTTTGATAAAGAAACTTCCGTTACAAAGATCTAAAACATTAAATAAATATTTAATAAACGCGGATAAGTAAAATTTCGGTTAGGTTAGTAAAAATTTTTTGGTTAAATGGGTGAATACATTGATGTCGGATTACAAACTTCGATTTTACCTTTTACTTTATTAATCTCATCTGTAGCAGTTGGTATATATGCTTTACTAGGATTTGAAACTGAGAATGATGACGATGATTCAGATTCTGGAAGTGGTGGCTTGATGAATCCTATTTAAAGTTTAATCGGCTAGTTTTTCTTTTTACTACTTTTAATATTCTTGAAAATGAGCCTATAAATAAGATTAAGGCAAATATTAATAAAAATACAATAAATATAGATAAACAAATTTCATAAATATATGAAATTGAGTCCAAAACGTTAGCAAATAATTTACTAAAATTAATTAATAAGTTTTTAAAAATTGAAATTTTATTAGGGATTAAATAAATTAGATAAAATATTAAGGCACTAAAAAAAAGCATAATAAAAGATTCATTTATCAATTTACTTTTAGACTTTCTTCTCAAAGATAACTTTTTTTTAAAAAAATATTTATCAGAATTCTTATTCAAATTTGGTATTTTTAAATCAGCCATATATAAAAAATCAAACTAATAAATCAAAAATAATTCTCAAATAAGAATTTTTCTTATAGTAACTTGTTTGAGGATTTAATGCTAATAAGTTTGTTTTTAGTATTTATTAAAGAGCTATTATCATTTCCATCATAAACATAAATTAAAGCAGTAGAAACGAGAAAAATTGAGCATAATGAAAATAATGGAGGCAATAGAAAATTAAAGATATTTTTTTTATCCAATAATCTTAAATAACTTTTATTTTTAAAGTTTGAAAATTCTTTTTGATAAATATTTTTAACTTTATTTGAAGAACATAATTGGTCAAAACAATTTATGGTATCTGCTAAAACTGAATTTCCAATTCTTATATTTAAAGGCTTAACCTCAGGTTTGGAACTCTTCAAAAGAAGTATATGTGTATAAAAATTCTCAGAGGTAATATCAATTAAATTGGATTCATATCTTGTTTTTTCATCATTTAAAAGGGAATTAGAGTAAGAATAAAAAGCCTCCATAATTGACTTTAAATGATTCAGATTTCCTTCTATAACCGGCTTATCAATAATCATAAGTTTCCATTGCGAAACAATTGATATATAGTCTTTATTTTCGTTATTCGAATAATCAGGCAATCCAATAATTTCAAGACTTACTGAAGATTGATTAAATAAAAATTTATTTTGCAACATATTAATAATTAAGTAAATTTATTCTTAATTTTAGAAAACCATCGTCTGAGACGCACAAAGCTAAAGTAAGTATAATTTTATTAAAGAACTCGTCATTACAATTAGGATCAAGGAGCCTTTTGACCTTCATACTATTAGTATTAAATCTTTCACTAATTAATTCAATATATCTTTTCTTAAATTCATTCCAAGCACTAGGATTTCTAACAAAATCATCTCTGGATTGAAGTATTTGCCTTATGTAAGGATATAAAAATTTTGCCATTTCAGCAGCAAGTTTAATTAGTGCTTCAAATTCTTCTAATTTGATATTGACATTATTAAAAGAATTCCTCATTGGGTTGTTATTCCTTAGTTTCCAAATAGTCACTTTATTAGGTATGACTTCCTTTAAATTAAGTTTGACTGATAAAGAATATAGAGTTTCAGTACCATTTAAATCAATAGTTTCTAGAGCTAATAAAAGTAAATCAAGTCTTTCTATAGATTCTCTAGATATCTGTTTTCCTTTGGATAAGATAGTAATGGTCAACTTAGAACGCTATTTAAAGATCATAACAGAATATTTATAATTTACTTTGAAATAAAAATGTATAAAACTCATCCAGTTCTTCAATTGTTAATATTCCATAATTCCAAAGAAGAATAGGAAGCGGCGTATTATTTTTAATTGCCAACTTCAATCCTAGCTCAATCGAAGACTCGTTTAATCCAATTTCATCCATAAGAAAAAATATTATTTTTCTATTTGAATAATTATCCATAGAAATTATTTAATTGATGAATAGATTAAAGACTTAGTCATATGATTTAATATGATTCTCCTCATAAAAATAAACTTATTTAAAAGTAAAAAAGAGAATTTTCTAAAAGGTAATAAAAAAAATTTATTATTTGCAAAAAATTTAATTAAAGAATCTGTAACAACAATAGTTGAAATAATATCTAAGCATCTTATAAAATAGTATTTATATTTAAATATGTTTAAAGCTCTATTACTTACAGGAAAATTTTTATTAAAAATATCATATATGACATTAACATCTCTCCAACAAGTGTTTAACCCTTGTCCTCCAACAGGATGGAAGGTATGAAATGAATCCCCAACAAATACAACCTTTTTGAAATTAAAAATTGGCAGACGAAAAGATAGAGAAACAGGAAAAATATTAATATCGCTATTGATTTGATCTAACTTAAAATAATTAGGTAATATTGTGGACAAGTTATCTAACAAAAAGCTTTTACTTGAATTTAATCTATCCATTGATTTAGATGTAGTAGCTGTCCAAATTATTTGATACTTATTTTTATCTAGTGGTAATAAAGCTAATGGACCTTCCTTTCTAAATATTTCATATGCGCGCCTAGGAACATTTCCCCTAACTAAAACTTCAAATGTTAAACAAGACTGATTATATGATTTTCTAATATCTATAAAATTTCGATTTTTTTTGTGGTTTGAATTTGCTCCGGTTGATACAAATTCATAATCAAATTTAATATCATTGAAAGATAGATCTAAAGAAGATTTAAAAAATATATTATCCACATTATCGACCTCATCGAAAAATACATTCATAAGATCAGAATGTTTAACTACCCAACCAATAGTATCAAAAGAACAAATATCTTTATCTAAATCAGAAGTAGTTAAAATTGTAAAATCTGAAGTTACACTGTCTGAAATTGAAAGAGAATCAAATTTATAAAGATAAGATTTTAATTTACTCCAAAGATTAAATTTTGAAAGTATCTTTCTTGTTGAATGAGTAATGGCGTATGTTTTGTCTTTATTTATTAGTTTCTCTCTTGTTAGTAAATCTGTTATGTAAATATTGAAATTTAATTTCGCTAAAGATATAGCCAAAAGTAATCCAGAGGGACCAGAACCAACAATTTTAAAATTTAAATAATTATTCATTAATTAATATATAACTACAATTTACTTCAGATAAATATAGCAAATTTCTTCAAATGCTGGTCGAAGCAAATAAGGGTACTCTCCTATCCAAATATTTTCGTCAGGTAACCATGCATCAGTCAAGGAAATCTCTCTTTCAAAGTTTCTATAATTAGATGAAATAATGCATCTAATATTGGAACCAACTCTAATTCGACTATGTTTGTTTTCCATGGGAAAACTAATTTTATCTAAATAACCATCCTCATCCTCCAATTCAATAACTAACCAAGTTCTTTTTTTTTCAATCAACTCTAAACGACCTTGCCTATTTGATTGCTCACGTGAACTTTCAATTCTTTCAGTTTTATAGATATCAGATACATAACCATCAAAGAGAGAAAAGAACTTAGATTTTTTATATTTAATATTTTTTCTGCTTGATTCAAGAATTGGTCCCCATATTATGTAAAGGAAAAAAATCACACATAACAATAACCAAAGATTTTCAGTCTGAGTTGATGATTGACTAATAAAAAGCAAGAGATTTAAAACTCCTCCTATAGAGGAAATAATAAGTTTCTGCAAAATTTTTCTGGGATCTCCAAGTGTATATTTAAACTGACCACCTGTCCCCACCGAAGGAATAAGTTTAGATATTTGATTTTGTTTTATTGGTATAAGCATTTAGAATATTAATTTTTCAAGTCCATAAATTAACGAATCAAATTTACCTATTTTTCTTATTGCCTGCAAAACGCCAGGCATATAAGCTTTTCTATCAATCGTGTCATGTTTAATTGTGTAAGTTTCTCCAGGAGAACCCATAATAACTACCTGATGAGCTAAAAGCCCAGGCAATCTTATTGAATGAATATTTAGGCCTGAATCTCTAACACCTCCTCTTACACCTTTTAATGATTCAGATTCCTTAACTAAGCTTTGATTATATTTTTTTGGATATTCTTCAATCATTTCAGCAGTTTTAATACAAGTTCCACTAGGAGAATCTGCTTTTTGATTGTGATGCATTTCTATTAATTCAATATTATCGTAAAACTTTGCTGCTACAGAAGCAGCTTGTTGAAGAAGAACCATTCCTACAGAAAAATTTGGAATTATTGCACAACCGATGTTTGCTTTTTGAGCAAAAATAGCCAAATCATTTATTTGGGAGGGAGTAAGGCCTGTAGTCCCTACAACAGGCGATATCCCATAAGCAATTGCAGATCTAGTATTTTCATAAACAGAATCAGGATGAGTAAAGTCAACTAATACTGGCTTAATTTTCTCATTTCGATAATCTTGACTTATTAAACATAAAGATCCCTCAAGATCATTTGAGACAAGAACATCACTTTTTTTAAGATTTAACAATTGTGAAATGTTTTCACCATTATTTTTTTTATTTGTATCAATTGCTGCAACAAGTTCACAATCAGAAGAATTTAGGACGGAATTAACAACCTCACTTCCCATTCTGCCTAATGCTCCAGATACAAGTACAGGTGTAGTTTTTTTAGAATTTTTGATCATTTTTAATTAAAAAATTTTTTTAAAGGTTGTTACACGCTATTTATATTGCACACAATAACGGCAATTCACCCGTAGGCTGGTAAAAATACTTAAAGAGAATCAATGTTTACGCAGGTCCGCTCAGCAAACCGCAGAGTTTCTCCTGTTGAGGATAACAAACATAAAATTGTAATAAAAGCAGTTTATGTTGTCCTTGAGCCACAATATCAAAACTCCTTAACAGAAGCTGCAAAATCAATAAATCAAACCAATGGCCCTATAGGGATAGATCTTAGCGGATATCTTATAGAAGAACTTAGAAACGATAAAAATTTCGAAGATTTTAAAGTTGATATAGCTAGTGCCGATATTTTTGTTGCCTCCCTAATATTTATAGAAGATTTAGCACAAAAAGTTGTAGATGCTGTTACACCATATAAAGAGAATCTTAAAGCCTCTATAATTTTCCCCTCAATGCCTGAGGTGATGAGATTAAACAAATTGGGTTCATTTAGCATGGCTCAACTTGGACAATCTAAAAGTATTATTGGAGATCTTATTAAAAAGAAAAAAGAATCTGATGGTGCTAGTTTCCAAGATTCAATGTTGAAGCTACTAAATACCTTACCTTCAATACTCAAATATTTACCTGTAGAAAAAGCACAAGATGCAAGAACATTTATATTAAGTTTTCAATATTGGCTTGGCGGAACTACAGAAAATCTGAAGAACTTCTTATTAATGATCTCAGAAAAATATGTAGTGTCAGAAAATATAAAAGATCAGTTAGAAGAATTTAAAATACAAGATCCTGAAACTTTTCCAGATTTAGGTATATGGCATCCATTAGCACCAAATATGTTTGAAAGTTTAACTGAATATCAAAATTGGGAAAGAAATAGAAAAGATATAAAACCAAAAGATGATAAAACTCCAACAATTGGATTAGTTCTACAAAGAAGTCATATAGTTACAGGTGATGATGCTCATTATGTAGCCGTAATACAAGAATTAGAATATCGAGGAGCTCGTGTTTTACCTATTTTCTGTGGTGGATTAGATTTTTCTAAACCGGTAGATGAATTTTATTATGATTCAAATGATAAGGAAAGAGCAATAGTTGATGGGGTTGTCTCATTAACAGGATTTGCATTGGTAGGTGGTCCTGCAAGACAAGATCATCCAAAAGCAATTGATGCACTTAAAAAGCTAAATAGACCATATATGGTTGCATTACCATTAGTATTTCAAACAACTCAAGAATGGGAGGAAAGTGATTTAGGATTACACCCTGTTCAAGTTGCACTCCAAATTGCGATACCAGAATTAGACGGAGCTATTGAACCAATTATTCTTTCAGGTCGTGATGATGCTACTGGTAAAGCTCATACTCTCCAAGACAGAGTAGATGTTATTGCTGAAAGAGCAATAAAGTGGTCCACTCTTAGGGTAAAAAAAAGGGAGGAGAAGAAGTTAGCGATAACTGTATTTAGTTTTCCACCTGACAAAGGAAATGTTGGAACAGCAGCTTATTTGAATGTATTTGGTTCTATTTATAGAGTTCTTTTAGAAATGAAAGCTAAAGGGTATCAAATTGATAATCTCCCTAAAAACTCTAAAGAATTAATGGAGAAAGTGATTAATAATCCAGAGGCTATGGATGGTTCTCCTGAATTAAATATTGCTCATAAGATGACTGTAAAAGAATATGAGGAATTTACACCTTATTCAAAGAGATTAGAAGAAAACTGGGGTAAACCTCCTGGGAACTTGAACAGCGATGGACAAAATTTACTTGTTTACGGAAAACATTTTGGAAATGTATTTATTGGAGTACAACCAACATTTGGATATGAAGGAGATCCAATGAGATTACTTTACTCAAGAAGTGCAAGTCCTCACCATGGATTTGCCGCATATTACACTTACGTAGAAAAAATATGGGGAGCTGATGCCGTTTTACATTTTGGAACACACGGTTCACTTGAATTTATGCCTGGAAAACAAATGGGCATGAGTGAAACTTGCTACCCAGATTCCTTAATAGGATCTCTGCCAAATTTATATTATTACGCAGCAAATAATCCATCAGAAGCAACAATTGCAAAAAGAAGAGGTTACGCATCAACAATAAGTTACCTTACTCCTCCAGCTGAAAATGCTGGCCTTTATAAAGGACTTAAAGAATTGAGCGAGCTTGTAGGTTCTTATCAACAACTCAGAGAAAGTAGTAGAGGTATTCAAATTGTTAATGCAATTGTAGAGACTTCAAAGCAATGTAATCTCGACAAAGATGTAGAACTTCCTATTGGTGAGGTAGAGGAACTAACTATTGAAGATAGAGATCTGTTCGTAGGGAATATATATAAGCAATTAATGGAGATAGAAAGTAGATTATTACCATGTGGACTCCATACAATTGGAGAGGCTCCTACTGCTGAGGAAGCCGTTGCAACATTAGTAAATATAGCTTCGTTAGAAAGAGAACAAGAAGGTCTTAGATCCTTACCAGGTTTATTAGCAGAATCAATAAATTTAAAAATTGATGAAGTTTACGACGGTAATAATAAGGGAGAACTTAAGTTTGTTGAATTAAATGAAAAAATTATCAAAACCGCCAGAGAATCCATATTTGCAATGGTTAACAGTCTAAAAATTGTTAACGGAAGAGTCTATTTGGAAAAATCACTATTTTCGAAAATATTAGATTTCTTAAAAATATTTGGTTTAAATTTACCTACCCCTTGGTTGAGAATATGTAGATTAAATGGATTTAATGAAGTAAATCAAAAAGAATTAAATAAATTATTTGACTATTTATTATTCTGCCTTGAGCAGGTTTGTGCAGACAAAGAAATGGATAGCCTCATAAAAGCCTTGGATGGGAATTATGTATTGCCTGGTCCTGGAGGAGATCCTATTAGGAACCCAAGCGTTTTACCAAGTGGTAAAAATATTCATGCACTTGATCCACAATCAATTCCAACTACTGCAGCAGTAGCGGCAGCTAAATCTGTTGTAGATAAATTAATTGAAAGACAAAAAGAAGAGCAAGGAACTTGGCCTGAAACAATAGCTTGTGTTTTATGGGGTACCGACAATATCAAAACTTATGGTGAATCTCTAGCTCAAATTTTATGGTTTGTAGGAGTCAAACCAAAACCTGATTCTGTTGGTCGAATAAATAAATTAGAACTTATCCCGTTAGAGGAACTTGGTAGACCAAGAATTGATGTGGTTGTAAATTGCTCTGGAGTTTTTAGGGATTTATTTATAAACCAAATGGCACTAATTGATCAAGCCGTAAAATTAGCTGCAGAAGCAGAAGAACCATTAGAGTCTAACTTTGTAAGAAAACATTCATTAGAACAAGCTGAAAAAGAAGGTACCTCAATAAGGGAAGCTTCAGCAAGAGTATTTTCAAATGCTAGTGGAAGCTATAGTTCAAATGTCAATTTAGCTGTTGAAAATTCAACCTGGGAGGAAGAAAATGAATTGCAAGAAATGTACTTATCAAGAAAAACTTATGCTTTTAATGCTGATAATCCCGGAGAAATGAATCAAAAAAGGGATGTATTCGAGTCTGTCATGAAAACTGCTGATGTAACATTTCAAAACCTTGACTCTTCTGAAATATCTCTAACTGATGTCAGCCATTATTTTGATTCTGATCCTACTAAATTAATAAAAACTTTAAGGGATGATGGAAAAGAACCAAGTAGTTACATTGCAGACACAACTACATCTAATGCCCAAGTCAGGACATTAGGTGAAACAATTAGACTAGATTCTAGAACGAAGCTTTTGAATCCAAAATGGTACGAAGGAATGCTTAAGTCAGGTTATGAAGGAGTTAGAGAACTATCTAATAGACTTAACTACACCCTTGGTTGGAGTGCAACAAGCGGCCAAGTAGATAACTTTGTTTATGAAGAAACTAATGAAACATTCATTAATGATGAAGAAATGAGGAAGAGGCTTATGGATTTAAATCCTAATAGTTTCAGAAGAATAGTAGGTACATTGCTCGAAGTAAATGGGAGAGGATATTGGGAAACATCCGATGAAAATATAGAGCAACTTAAAGAACTTTATCAAGAGGTAGAGGATAAAATTGAGGGAGTTAAATAGTAGAAATTAATTATTTTATCTAAAAATGTGATCTGCAACTTTTAAAAATTGATAATTTATTTTTACATTATGAACTCTTACTAAGTGAACATTTTGTTGTGAACAAAGACAACTAATAGCAAGTGTTCCTATATCTCTTTCTTTGGGATTAGGTTGATTTAAGATTTCTCCAATAAATCTTTTTCTTGAGGCCCCAATTAAGAGTGGAAATTCAAATTCTTTAAAGAGAGGAATGTTTCTTAGGATTTCTATGTTCTGTTTAGTATTCTTTGAAAATCCAATACCAGGATCCCAAATTATTTTATCTTTACTAACATTTTTGTTTATAGCTTTTTTTGTTAAACTTTCAAGAGAATGAATAATATCAACTAAAAAATCATCATAATTTGTCAAATTATTCATGTTTATGCTATCACCGCGACTATGCGTAATTACGAAAGGACAATTAAATTCTGAGACAACATCTAAAATCTCCTCATCCCTTCTGCCTCCGGTGACATCATTAATCCAATTAGCACCATTTGAGAGAGCTTCATGAGCTACCTCAGAATTAAAAGTATCAATAGAAATAAGAATATTGGGATATTCACTTCTAATTTTTTTTAAATATGGTATTAATCTTTTAGATTCATTTTTCGCTCCGATTTCTATCGCTCCAGGTCTAGTACTTTGAGCACCAAGATCAACTACATCAACCCCATTTGAAACAAAATAATTTACTTGATTTAAAACTTTTTCTATCGAACAAAAATCACCTCCATCACTAAATGAATCAGGAGTTAAATTAATAATCCCCATTATTGAGGTTTTCCCCCCCCAATCATCAGGCCAAGGGTAACTATTATTTGAAATTTGCAATTCTTGAAAAACTTATAGGATCTAATGAAGATCCACCTACCAAGACACCATCAATATCACTCATTGACATTATCTCATCAATATTATTAGGTTTAACAGAACCCCCATATTGGATAATTACGTCATTAAAACCAATCAACTTCCTTATTAAAGCACATATCTTATTTGCCTCACTTGCTTCACAAGTTTTACCTGTACCAATAGCCCATATAGGTTCATAAGCAACAATAAGATTGGATGGATCAGTATTCTCCAATCCCTGCTCAACTTGCCTAGTTATGACCCTATCTGCTTCACCTCTTTCTCTTTGCTCAAGAGTTTCACCAACACAAACTATTGGAGTGAGTCCACTTGATTGGGCAAAGACAGCTCTTTTATTAATTTGCTCATCACTCTCACTAAAATATTTGCGAGGTTCACTATGTCCAACAATTGCATATTTCACTTTGTGTTCAATAAGCATCGTGGGGGAGATTTCTGCAGTAAAAGCCCCTTTATCTTCCCAATGGATATTTTGACTTGCAATATCTAAATAATCAAAGTTTGTATAATTAGCAAAAGTAGAAACAGCTGTAAAGGGAGGAGCTATTACTATTTTTCTGTCATTAGGAATATCTTTAATAAGTGGAAGAAAGTCTTCCAAATATCTTTTTGTTTCAGCACAAGTCATGTGCATCTTCCAATTACCAGCGATTACGGAATTTCTCAAAATATATTGTCTAAGAAAAATATACTAATATGGCTTGGGTTCTTAGGCTAATTATTCAAAAATTAATTCACTTTTTAGAAACATAACTTTATCTCCTTTAAATAATTTTCTTCCTCTTTTTTTTTCTATTTCACCATTAACTTTTATCTGACCAGATTTTATAAGAATTTTTGCCTCGCCCCCAGAAGAAACAACATTATGCCATTTTAAAAATTGATCTAATTTCATTGTTTTATAAATCGACAGGTATTGATAAAGTAAAAGAAGTACTCAAAGATAATATTTTGCAATTAATTCCACCAATCACTCCTTATATTAATAGATTTATTAAAGGTTTTATATGCATGATAATTTATGTTGCATGTTGGCCGATATTAGCTTTTTTAGCTGGAAAATTAATCCCCGCGATTGGATCGGGAGATATTTCAACTGTAACTAGCATAATAATAAATTCTCTTGTTGTATTTTTAATTCAAAAAACTGCTCAATATGGACAAGATGTTTTTATAGCTAAGCCTTCATTAGAAATAAGTGAAGTAATGAGACAAAATTTATTTAGTAAAATTCATAAAATTAAAATGAACTTTATCAACAATATTTCTGCAGGAGACATAACTTATAGGCTTACGGAAGATGCAGACAGAGTCAGTGAAGTAATTTATAAAACATTTCAAGATACATTGCCATGCGTGTTGCAATTATTAGCAGTAATTATCTATATGTTTTATTTAGACTGGTCGTTAACGATATCAACATTTTTTTTAGCTCCAATAATAATTTTGTCAGTTAATAACTTTGGGAAAAGAGTATTAAAAGCATCTGAGAAAAGCCAAGAATCAACAAGTGATTTAGCAGGTTTAATAGGGGAATCTATAAATGGAATTTCTACAATAAGATCCTTTGCAGCTGAAAATTGGATTAAAGGTAGATTCAATAACAGATTGAGAAGTAATAAACAAGCTAAATATAAGACACTTAAATTACTAGCTTTCCAACATCCAGTGGTAGGTTTTATTGAAGCTTTTGGAATATTAGCAATATTAGGTTTAGGAGCATTAAGAATTAACCTAGGTCTTTTGAATAGCGAAGAATTTAGCAGTTTTTTTGCAGCAATATTAATGCTTATTGACCCTATCAGTCACATTAGTACAAACTTTAATGAATACAAGCAAGCAGAGGCTTCACTAAAAAGATTAAAAAAAATAAATATACAACCCATAGAACAGGATGATCATAATTTAGAAAAAATATCAAAAATAAATGGAAAAATAGAGTTCAGGCATGTAAATTTTGAATATAAGAAGAATAATGAAGTTTTAAAAGATATAAGTTTAAAAATTTCAAAAGGCCAGGTAATCGCATTTGTTGGATCATCAGGAGCTGGGAAAAGTACAATGATGTCTTTGATATTAAAATTCATAAGTCCCAAAACAGGAGAGATATATATAGATGACAAAAATATAAGATCAATAAGCTCAATAGATATAAGATCAAATATTGCTTTAGTTCAACAACAACCTTTTTTATTCTCTGGACGCATAATTGATATAATAAAAATGGGTAGAAACTTTAGTGAAGAGGATGTAATCAAGTCAGCGAAGATTGCAAATGCTCATGAATTTATTCTTAAACTCCCTAGTAAATATGAATCAAAAATAACCGAGAGAGGATCTAACTTTTCAGGAGGTCAGGTTCAACGATTAGCTATAGCTCGCGCGATATTAGGAAACCCATCAATTTTGTTACTGGACGAAGCCACAAGTGCATTAGATTCAGAAGCAGAAGCAGAAGTTCAAAAAGGTCTTAATCAAGCAATGAATAATAGGACTGTTATTATTGTGGCTCATAGGTTATCCACTACTCAGGGAGCAGATAAAATTATTGTTTTTGATAAAGGTAAAATTATTGATAGTGGAAAACATATAGATTTGTTTAATAAAGATGGTATTTATAAAGAATTATGTGAAAAACAGCTGATAAAGATTACTTGATTATATTTAATTAAGTAAAAGATAAAATCATGACTGAAAACAACATTGAAAGTAATAATCCAGTACTAACTTTTGAGGGAGAAAAATATAATGTTAATGAGTTAACTAGTGAAACTAAAGAAATAATTAAAGGATTACAAATAGCTGAAACTCAATTAAAAATTTATGAAGACACATTTAAATTATTATCCATAGGTAGGAACTCCCTAGCAAACCAATTAAGAGAAAAACTTAAAAATCGTGAGTAAATTTTATTTATGAATTTCCTGAAGTGATAGGGTATCAATTTTATTAATCCGTAATGATTTAATGGCCTGCAAAGCTGCCTTTGCTCCTGGTATAGTAGTAAAAGTAGGAATATTATATTCTAAGGATGCTCTTCTTAGATAAGCATCATCATGGAGAGCTTGAGGGCCAACTGGGGTATTGATAACTAATTGGATAAGACCAGAACGAATTGAATCTTCAATATTAGGCCTACCTTCATGAACTTTTAAAACTTCATCAACTTCAATTCCTAAGTTAAATAAATATTTAGCAGTACCCTTAGTCGCGACTAATTTAAAACCTAATACAATCAATTCTTTCGCTATATCCTCTAATTTATCTTTATCTAAATCATTAGTTGATAAAAAAGCAATTCCATCAGAAGGGACACCATTTCCAGCAGCTAGTTCAGATTTTGCATAAGCGAGTCCAAAATTATCTGCCAATCCCATCACTTCACCTGTAGAACGCATCTCTGGGCCTAGTAAAGTATCAGAACCAGGAAACCTTTTGAAAGGTAGAACAGCTTCCTTAACCGCTTGATATTTAGGTATTAGTTCCTTAGTAAAATTTATATCTTTTAAAGAGTATCCTTCCATTAATTGAGTCGCCAATTTCGCAACAGGTTTACCGATAGCTTTGGAAACAAAAGGTATAGTTCTTGAGGCTCGTGGATTAGCCTCAAGAATAAATAATTGATTTTCTTCATTACTATGATTTCTAATTGCAAATTGCAAGTTAATTAAGCCAACAACATTTAATTTATTAGCAATTAATTTTGTCCATTTTTTAACGGTATCTAATGTTTGTTGGGATAAAGAAATTGAAGGTAGGCAACATGCTGAATCACCGGAATGTATACCAGCAGGTTCTACATGCTCCATAAGACCTGCGATAACAACGGAACCGTTTTCGTCACATAACGCATCAACATCAATTTCTATTGCATTACTTAAATATTGATCCAAAAGAATCGGATGATCTGGCGAGACTTTAACGGCCTCTGTTATGTATCGAGATAAATCATTTTTATCTTTAACTATTTCCATAGCCCTTCCGCCCAAGACATAAGATGGTCGTACGACTAAAGGAAAGCCTATATTATTTGCAACGAATATTGCCTCTTCTTCATTACGAGCTATTCCATTGAGCGGTTGTCTAATATTTAATTCTTCTAAAATTTTTGTAAATTCCTCTCTATCTTCAGCCAAGTCAATAGAGTGAGGGGATGTACCAAGAATTTTTGATTTACATTTAAGACCCTCTTTAGACTCCAACCAATTAGATAAAGGTAAAGACAACTTGAGAGGAGTCTGTCCTCCAAATTGTACTATCAATCCATATGGATTTTCAGCCTCAATTATATTGAGAACATCTTCCAAAGTAACAGGCTCAAAATATAAAATATCGCTTGTATCATAATCAGTTGAAACAGTTTCAGGATTACTATTTACCATTATCGTTTGATAACCATCACTTGAAGCTTGAAACGAGGCATGACAGCAGCAGTAATCAAATTCAATACCTTGACCAATTCTGTTAGGACCACCACCCAATATCATAATTTTTTTTAAATACTTATCATTATTAGTAGAAATTTCATTGTCATATAGCTTGAAATTATTATCTGAAAAAGCTTCCTCATACGTTGAATAGTGGTAGGGTGTTTCAGATGAAAATTCAGCAGAACAAGTATCCACAGTCTTGAAAAGTGGTAAAATATTTAAACTTTTTCGATGGTTTCTTACTTCAAAAAATTCCGAGTTAGTTAATTTTGCAATCTGTTGATCTGAAAAGCCCAATTGCTTTGCACTTAACATTAAATCTCTGTCAATTAGAGCAAGTTCATTCTCTTTTAAAAATTCATTTTGAAAATTAAAAATATTTCGTAACTTCTCAATAAACCACAAATCTATATTCGTTATTTGATTAATGTAAGAATTAGTCTTACCTAATTCCATAGCTTTTTTAACTATTAATATTCTCTCAGCAGTGGGATTTCGTAAATTATTCTGTAAATCATAATCGTTATTAAAATCGCAAATAGAATCACATTCCCAACCGAAAATGCCAATTTCTAAAGACCTTAAAGCTTTCTGAAAAGATTCCTCAAAGGATCGACCAATTGCCATTGATTCTCCAACAGATTTCATTGATGTATTTAATATATTTGAAGAACCTTTAAATTTTTCAAAAGCAAATCTTGGTACTTTAGTAACAACATAATCAATTGAGGGTTCAAAACATGCAGGAGTTTTTTTAGTAATATCATTAATAATTTCATCAAGAGTGTATCCCACGGCTAACAAAGCCGCAATCTTAGCTATGGGAAAACCTGTAGCTTTGCTAGCTAATGCAGAAGATCTACTTACCCTTGGATTCATCTCGATAACTATTACATCACCATTTTTTGGATTTACTGCAAATTGTATATTACTTCCACCTGTTTCAACCCCTACCTCTCTAATTATTCTTAACGATAAATCTCTTAGTCTTTGGTATTCTTTGTCGGTTAATGTTTGAGCAGGGGCCACTGTAATTGAGTCACCAGTGTGAACTCCCATTGGGTCTAAATTTTCAATACTGCATACTATAACTACATTATCAGCTGTATCTCTCATAACTTCTAATTCAAATTCCTTCCACCCTATTAATGATTTTTCAATTAAAATTTGATTATTAGGACTTTCATCTAAACCAGATTTGCAAAGAGCATCAAATTCTTCAAGATTATATGCTATTCCCCCTCCAACTCCACCTAAAGTAAAAGCTGGTCTTATTATTAACGGGTATGAATTTATTTGCTTAGATACTTCCCTTGCCTCGTATAAATCAGAAGCGATCCCAGAGGGACATACATTCACATCTATGTTTTCCATAGATTCTTTAAATAATTTTCTGTCTTCAGCTTTGTTGATAGCTTTTAAATCAGCTCCTATTAATTCAACATTATTATTTATCAAGAAATCAGATTCAGAAAGTTTTACTGCAAGATTCAAGGCAGTCTGACCACCCATTGTTGGAAGAATCGCATCAGGTTTTTCCTTTAATATTATTTGAGAAACTATTTCTGGAGTCAAAGGTTCAATATAGGTTTTATTTGCGATTTCAGGATCAGTCATTATCGAAGCTGGATTAGAATTAATTAAAATAATTTCATATCCAGCTTTTCGTAAAGCTTTACAAGCTTGAGTACCTGAATAATCAAATTCACATGCTTGTCCTATGACAATTGGACCCGAACCAAGAATAAGGATTCTTTTAAGATCACCTCTTTGAGGCATAATTAGAAAACTTCATTTATTTAATGCTACTTATAAATTATCAGTTGTTAATCAAGTTACTTGAAAAGCAACATTTGTTTCTATAGTATTGATAATAAAATATAATTTATGAGCGAACTTCAGCGACTTAAAAGTTTGTTGCCTCCGGAAAATGAAAGTTGGGTTTTTATTGAAGCTGCCGCCGCAATAGATCCTCCATTGATTACATTGGAGGAGATTGGTCGCGACGAAGTCGAAATTCAAATAGATTTAGAAGAATGGGATAATTATGCAATTGATCATAGAAACTTATTGTTTTGGCATGAAGTAGGAAAGATTCAAAACGATGCAATTCCACGAGACGGATGGGAAATGGCAGCTTTAGCAATAGGTCTTGGTGGTGCTATAGGTGAACTATGGGTACAAGATGGATTACTTTTAATACTTGCTCTTGGTTTGTCAGGTTTTGCAGGATATAGACTTTATACAAAAAATAATTCTGAGAAAAGATTACAAGATGCTATTTTTGCAGATGAAAGAGCTATAGACCTAGCTTGTAGATTTGGGTATAGTGTTCCAAATGCTTATAAAAGTCTCGGCGGGGCTTTAAAAGAGTTAATAGAAAAAACCAGGAAAAAGAAAAAAAGAATAATATTTGAAGATAGATTAGAAGCATTAAGAAAAAGTGCTGAAAAAGCCAGGTCAGAATTATCACAACAAGAGGGTTCAGACAAATCAGTTTCAAGTGAAAACGTTTATGGACAATAAATCGTTAGTTTTAATGGCAGCTAAAGCCTGTGATGAAAAAAAGGCTAAAGAGATAAAATTGATAAAAATCGACAAAGTTTCATACATTAGTGAATGGATACTTATTGCTGAAGGCTTATCAGATGTTCAAGTTAGATCAATAACTAATTCTGTCGAGGTTGAACTTAGAGAAAAAGCAATGATTGAACCAATTAGAAAAGAAGGAGTTAGCGCAGCAAAATGGGCACTCCTTGATTATGGTGATTTAATAGTAAATATTTTTCAACCGGAAATAAGAAAGTTCTATGATCTTGAATCATTTTGGAGTAATGGAGATGACCTAAATTTTCCATAAAAGATTTTTGATGAATCAATTTAATTGCCCAGTACCACAAGATCAACAACCTACAAATGAATTTATCGAATTATCAAAATCTAGAATATTTACTTGGCCAAAATGCAAGAAATCTTTTTCATTTATATTACTGAGGTTTTGGATAGGAACATTTTTTATATTTGTTGTTATTTCTTCAGGGAGTGTATATTTTGAAACTTCTACATTAAGGTACATTTTATTAAGCTTCTTTAGTAGTTTATCTTTACCATTTCTTTTATCTATAAGATTATATCTTGGTTGGAATCATATATTTAAAAGATTAATGTCTGAAAAAATAGAATATGAAGAATCAGGTTGGTACGACGGGCAAATATGGCTAAAACCAATTAAATTAAAGGAGCAAGAATCATTAATAGCATTATTAGAAGTAAAACCAATTTTAAAAAATTTAATACAAATTTTATCTATTATCATAATATTTGCTTTAGTTGGAATTTTACTCTTCCAAAACAGTAATTTCTAAAATGAGTTCTAATTTTAAAAATTTATATACATCAAATAATCCTCCATTAGAGATGATATTAATGAGAGGTTCAAAATTAGAATCGATTCACAAAGTACACGCAGTAATTAGTGATAAAAAAGGAAGAGTATTAATGTGTGCTGGTAATCCAGAATATAAAAGCTTCATAAGATCAGCTTTAAAGCCTTTTCAAGCAATTCCTTTTGTGAGTAGTGGAGCTTCATCAAAAATCAAAAATTCATCAAAGTCAATTGCCTTATGCTGTGGTTCTCATAGTGGATCGATATTACATACTAGAGAAGCTTTTAAAATCTTATGGGAATACGATATAGATATCCAAAATCTCAAATGTCCGTTAAAAAGAACAAGTCCCTTAGAACATAATTGTTCTGGTAAACATGCAGCCTTTCTTGCAACATGTAAAAAATTAAACTGGCCTTTAGAAAGTTATTTAAAGGGAGGTCATCCTCTTCAGGAAGAAATCTTTAGGATTATATCGGAACTTCTTGAAATTCCATCAGAGGAGATATACGCAGAGAGAGATGACTGTGGAGCTCCAACTCTTTATATGAAGATACTAGAAATGGCAAAATTATACTCACTATTAAGTAGTTCAGTTAATGCGGAATTAGAGCAAATAAGTAGAGCGATAACAACTAATCCAACAATGATCAGCGACCACAATAGATTTGATACTGAAGTTATAAAAGCGTCACATGGGCATGTAATAAGCAAGGGAGGAGCAGAAGGAATACAATGTTTTTGTAAAGTAAATGAAGGAATGGGTTTAGCTTTAAAAGTGGAAGATGGGTCAAAAAGAGCAAAACAATCTGTGGGTTTACATATATTGAAACAACTAGAATGGATTTCTGAATTGAGAATACAAGATATAGAGGACAAGATCATAAAATTACCTGAAGGGGTTCAAATTGAAGTAAAAGGTCAATTAAAATTCCAAGAATCCTAAAAAACAAAAAAATAACCCGTTCAGGATGTATGCTATGTATGTATCGCGGGGTAGAGCAGTCTGGTAGCTCGTCGGGCTCATAACCCGAAGGTCGGAAGTTCAAATCTTCTCCCCGCCACCAAAGATATAGCCCCTTTTTAGGGGCTTTTTTATTGCAAATACTAGTTTTTTAGATATCAAAGATAACTTTACTTGCTGGCTCCTTGCTCTTTCATTAAATCTTTAAGAGTTGGATATTCTTTTGTAAGATCAAGATCCCTTAGTTTCTTACCTTGAATTGCGAATAGTGATTTTTTTAAAGTCATAGCTACCTCAAAACTTTTGTTGGATTCTGACCACTGATCTTGGATGATCATGGACGTAAGAATTAAATTCTCTTGCAAGCATTAGGCAATCGTAAGCATCACGAGCGTAGAAACCTAATTGATGTGTACTGTTAGATGAATCTTTGTAACTTAGTACATATTTTTTACAAGATTTGATTGGTGTTGAAGACATTTGAACTCATGACTGCTACTACTACGTTCTAACTAGGCAGACTTATCATCCGACTAAAATAAATGTACGGTTTGAAGTACTCCCATATACGGATAGAAGATCAACAACTGAATTTCTAGATGGATAACATGTTAAGGAATAATTATGAAAAAGCGAAATAAAAATATTTTTAGAGACTCTCACCTGTCTCAGGATAGACCTATCTTGGGACTCAAGATTTCTGCTGACATTTAAAGGTGGTTCATATCTTCTTGGATTTATTGTCTTATTAAATTTATTGTTGTTTTTCATTTATTAGTTTTATGAGTGTGAGGAATAATGTTTTTCTCCAGCTATAAATAGTTCGTAACGATACAAATGTTTTGATTGCTGAATATAAGTGTTTTGCATATTGCTAGTGCACTTCGAATAAGGTTATTTAGTTCAGTTACAAAATCCTCGTGGAGAAAGCTTTAGTAAAATTCATTTACTGGTTGCTAATGAGATCAGCTGAATCCCATTACGGTAAATCCTTGGTTCCGGTAAAAGTTCCTTCTAAAACGATTAAACGTCTTTATTAAATTTTCAAGGTTCTTTAAGGAAAGAATTAAATAATTATTTCTTACCGTCTAATGCTTTTACTAGAGATTCATGTCTACTTGTATGACTTTATTCATCGAGATCAAATTTAATTAGCACAATAGTTTCACTAATGGATCTTTATGAATAAAACAACAAGTAAAGCTGGTTACTTAACCTACAAAGTATCTTTTTAAGATTATTTGAAAAGTACAGGAAATCCAAAAGAAACATCATTAAAGTTTATACCTATCTCTTCTATGCAAATCAGCCAAGAGAACTTGCAGGACTTAAGAATAGAACACTACATGATCTCAAATCTGCTCTTGAATCATGGAATGAATTATTAGATGCAGAATGGACTTAAGTAACAAATCAATTTCAAGAATCAGCATGAATAATTTAAATCCAATCAAAAAGAAACTTGCAAAAGAGAATAGGAAAATATCTATTCAAAACCCATCAAAATTATTAGCAGAATTTTTTAATGGTGTAGTAATTAAGCTTGATGAAGAATATGCCTATGAAGCATAAAGAACTAGTAGATCAAGTTTCCGCAAATTTATTTAAGCAAAGTGGAAAGATAGAAAGCCAAAGATCTTGGCTTGCGATGAGAAATTATCTAGAGCAATTAGATACTGAGCAACTTAAGTTGATGCTAAAAGAAACCAACAACTCCAAAATTTATTGAATGTACGACAAAACTAATTGAATTCTTTTGTATTTCGACATGCTAAACGATTATTAAACGAGTTAATTAATACATCATTTCCTAGGCATTATTGATTTTCTAAAATGAATTTTAATTGAGTCTCTGCTCTATAAATATCAATTCTTCTTTTAAGTAGTTTGAAAAATCTAATCATCTTATGGTAAACCTATTATAAATTTCGATAATGAATATAACTCTGCAAATTAATTATTATCAATAAGTAAATGTACTGAATCAATTGATGTAACTAGATTTAAGTAACAAATTTAAATAATTAAAAAAAACAATAATTATGCTTAATTACCCATTTCACTTTTCTTATTTTATATAGCTAATTTCAGTAAAGGTAAGTTTGAAGTTGAAACTGAAGATGCTTTAGAAACTGAATTTAAAGAGAAACCAGTTAAGGTTATTGAAGTAACGGAAAACTTCTGTTAATTAGTAGAGAACAAAAGCTTTAAAGAACCTCTCAAGTAAGCTGGATAATATTCAAGAAAAGGTAGATAAAGTTTATGAAATAGTGAAGAAACATAAAGAAAAATAATATGAAAGTAATAAAAATTACAATGAATAAATTACTTAATTCAAATGTTTATTCACAATTAGTTTTTGTTTGTCTTTTCAATTTTTCTTTTCTGGAAAATTCATTTGATTAGAAAGTTTTTATTGAAAAAAATCAGAGATCCCAAGATTTAAATCATT
>QCTC01000011.1 GCA_003211315.1 Prochlorococcus sp. AG-670-O17
TAATTTCAACTTTATTTAAAAAAAAATTAATTCATTTTATTTTAAAAAACTACTTTTATATAATTTATTTAATTTATAAATTATGTATTAGTAAAAATTCAAATTGATTTTTTAAATTCTTATCAATTAAAATAAAACGGAGAGAGAGGGATTCGAACCCTCGATAAAGTTGCCCCTATACAGCATTTCCAGTGCTGCGCCTTCAACCACTCGGCCACCTCTCCTTTAGATTCATATTTTACCCTTTTTATAACCCATTGTTGAGGAAAGTTACTTGAAAAAGACTTTTAAAGTCACTATTAGGAATAAAGAAACTGGTAAAATATATCAGCAAAATATTAGTGATCAAGAATATATTTTAAAAGAATTTGAAAATAAAGGATTAAGACTACCATTTTCCTGTAGGAATGGATGCTGTACAAGTTGTGCTGTAAAAATTGTTTCAGGTAAGCTTGAGCAACCTGAAGCAATGGGAGTATCTCAAGATTTAAAAGATAAGGGTTACGCTCTTCTTTGTGTTGCAAAAGTAATAGAGGATATTGAAGTCGAGACTACATATTATGATGAAGTTTATGATTTACAATTTGGTCAATATTTTGGTAAGGGGAAAACAAGAAAAGCCCCTCCGTGGGAATTCGAGGAAGATTAATTATTATGCTTGAAATCAAAGAATTAGAAGAAATCAATTCGGAAATAGATTTATTTTTTCTTAATAATATTGCTAAAGAAAGTGCCCTAATAGGCAATGAAATTCTAATCAAAAATTATAATAAAATTCAAACAATCAATTCAAAGGGGAGAAAAGGTGATTTAGTTACCAACGTAGATTTAGAAGTAGAAGAGAAAATTAAGGAGTACTTAACAATTAAAACTCCCGAAATTTCTATTCATGCAGAAGAATCAGGAAAATTAATAAAGTCATCCAAATTAACTTGGTGCATTGATCCATTAGATGGAACAACTAACTATTCTCACGGTTATCCATTCTTTGGAACTTCAATAGGTCTCTTATATAAAAACAATCCTATCTTAGGTGCTATATCAGTACCATATTTAAACGAACTTTATTCTGCATGCATAGGGAAAGGTTCATATTGCAACGATAAAAAACTGATGGTATCAAATGCTAATTGTCTTATCGATAGTCTTCTCGTAACAGGTTTTGCATATGATAGGTTTGATACTGAACATAATAATTATGCAGAATTTTGTTACTTAACACATAAAACTAGAGGAGTAAGGAGAGGAGGTGCAGCGGCTGTTGATTTAGCATTTGTTGCCTCAGGGAAAGTAGATGGATATTGGGAAAGAGGTCTAGAAATATGGGATTTAGCTGCTGGTGCTATTATTGTTAAAGAAGCTGGTGGTTCCGTTTCTGATTACCCTAACGGTGAATTTAATCTTAGCTCTGGAAGAATATTGGCTTGCAGTCCAAGACTTGAAGAAGAGCTAAAAATGGAATTAAGCAAAGTCATTCCTTTTAATAAACAACTTTACACTTAAAAATGAAATTATCGTTTTAAAATGAGTGATATTAAAGAATTTAATTTAATAGATGTAAGGAATAATTCCTCAATTGTTAATGATTTAAATAATGTATATAAGTTGTGGGGTTATGAAGAAATTTCACCTTCATTTATTAATAATCTTGAGACAATTAAAGGAAGAGAAGTAATTGATGGGGACGAACTTATTGGAATAGTAAGTAATAGTTCATTATGTTTAAGACCAGAAATGACAACATCAATTGTTAAATTAACATCTACTAGATTATTAAATAAGAAGAGACCAATAAGACTTTTTAATAGTGGTATTGTATTTAATAAAAAACAAAGTTATAAAAATACTTATAAATTTCAAGAAAATTTACAAAGCGGCATAGAACTAATTAGTTATGACACTCATTACCCTGAGATTGAGGTGATTAATATATTATTTGATGCAATTGATAATATCAATTTAATTGACAATTGTAATCTAACTCTTCTTGTTAGTACTACAAAAATAATGGATTTAATATTATTCAATTATAAAAATAATAAATATGAGGAGATTAAAAAATGCATGGTAAATTTAGATCAAGAATCATTAGATAAATTAAATATTGACACGAATGATAAATCAATATTGAAGGAATTATTATTTACAAGAGGGGAACCTGCAATCATACTTAAAAAGCTTAAAAATGTTTATGGTAATAATAATGTGATTGAGGAACTTGACTGTTTATTTAATACTTTATCAAAAATTTCAAAAAAATATAATATAAAAATACAACTTGATCCGACTTATCAACCTCATCTTAATTTATATGCAGGTATAGTTTTTCAACTTATTTGCGATAATAAAAATGTTAAAACCATAATTGCAAAAGGTGGTAGATATGACGAATTAGTAAGATATTTTAATCCTAATGAAAAAATAATTAATGGAATTGGATTCACAATCTCTATAGATAATTTAAGAGAATTGATAGTTGAAAAATCTCAAACTGAAAAGAAAGTGTTGCTGTTATTTAAAGATTCTTATTTATTAGATAAAGGTATAAATGAGCAAAAAGCATTGCAAAAAAAAGGGATAATTACAATACTATATTTGAATCCATGTAATGAAAATTCAAAAGCCAACATTCTTATGAAAGAACATAATTGTACTGAAATTCAATGGATTAAATAATTTTTCCCTTTGAGATTTATAAAAAAAAATGCAATTTGAATATGCTACTACAATATAAATTTTTAGTACGGACAATACTCCTAATTAAACTTGATTAACCTTAAAATAGGAAATAAAATCTAATAGTTCAAAAAAAAGAAATTAAAATGGAAAAAGGCGAAATTAGAATAAATACCGAAAATATTTTTCCAATAATAAAAAAAGCTGTATATTCTGATCACGAAATTTTTTTAAGAGAACTCGTTAGTAATGCTGTAGATGCAATTAGTAAAAGAAGAATGGCCTCAATGGCTGGAGATTGTGAAAATTGTGATGAACCTCAAGTAAAAATTACTATTGATAGGGAAAAAAATATCTTAAAAATTTCTGATAATGGTATTGGAATGAATGATGAAGAAATAAAAAAATATATAAACCAAGTTGCTTTTTCTAGTGCTGAAGAGTTTCTAACCAGATATAAAAAAGATAATGACGAATTTATAGGACATTTTGGATTGGGTTTTTATTCTAGTTTTATGGTCGCAGATAAAGTCAATATTTTAACTAAATCAGCCATAGGTAATAGTAAAACTTTTAATTGGTCATGTGATGGCTCACCTAACTTCACATTAGAAGAATCTGAAAGAGATTCAGTCGGAACAGATGTAATCCTTCATTTAATGGATGAAGAAAAAGAATTTATAGAACCTGAGAGAATTAAATCGCTTATTAAAAAATATTGTGACTTTATGCCTATAGATGTTCTATTAGAGGGTGAGACAATTAATAAGAAAAATCCACCATGGAGAAAACAACCAAGTGAACTAAAGGATGAAGATTATATTGAACTATATAAATATTTATATCCTTTTCAAGGAGATCCTCTTTTATGGATTCATTTAAACACAGATTATCCATACGATATACAAGGTATTTTGTATTTCCCTAAATTATCTGGAAGAGCCGATTGGGAAAAAGGCGAAATTAAACTATTTTGCAACCAAGTATTTGTAAGTGACTCAATAAAGGAAATTGTACCTAAATATCTATTACCCTTGAGAGGTGTAATTGACTCTACAGATATACCATTAAATGTAAGTAGAAGTGCATTGCAAACTGATAGAAAAGTCAGATCTATTTCATCATTCATTTCAAAAAAGATTGCTAATAAGTTAAAAGACTTAATAAAAAATTCGCCTGAATTTTATACGGAAATTTGGGATTCAATTTCCGCCTTTATTAAGATTGGAGCCATCGAGGACGAAAAGTTTGCTGATCTTGTAGAAAATAGTATTATTTTTGAGACAATTATAAATTCTGATAAAGACGTAAAAAAATATCTCGATGAAAAATCTCTTATAAAATCTAAAGAAAAGTTTTACACAACTTTATCAAATTATATAGAGAGAAATAACATAGTCGATTCCAAAAAAATTATTTATTGTTCTGATGTAATTGGGCAATCTAGTGCTTTAAAAATTTGTTTATCTGACAACAAAGAAGTAATCAAATCTGATCCTTTAATAGATGCACAATTTCTTCCATGGATAGAAAATAAAAATGAAAATTATCAATTTCAAAGAGTTGATTCTGAAATAAATGAGCTTGAAGATAAAGATTCAAAAGAAATAGTTGATAAAGATGGCAAATCAAACACAGATAATTTAAAGGATATTATTTCTAAAGCATTAAATAACGATAAAGTAACAGTAAAAGTTCAATCTCTTAAAAGTAAAGATGCTCCTCCAGCAATGATATTGTTACCTGAACAAATGAGAAGAATAAACGATATGGGGGCATATATGGAACAAAAAATGCCAGGATTACCTGAATATCACGTCCTATTAATTAATAAAGAACATCCACTCATTGCAGGATTAAATAAAATAACTGGTAATAAAATTATTCTTGATAAAAAAGACCCAGTTGAAAATCCATTAGCATCAAAAATTGCTAATCATGTTTATGACATGGCGAAATTAAGTGTAGGAGGATTAGATCAAGAACAAATTATAAATTTGCAAAATAATAATGCCGATTTAATATCAGATTTACTTAAAACATCAAAATAAGTAGTGTGTTAGGATTGATAAATATTTTCTCCAAATAAAATGTCTAGGGTTTGTGAGCTGACAGGTGCAAAAGCTAATAATGGAATGGCTGTTAGTCATTCGCATATACGTACTAAGAAATTACAACAAGTAAATCTTCAAAAAAGGAGACTTTGGTGGCAAGAAGGTAAAAAGTGGGTAAACATAAAAATTAGTACGAAGGCATTAAAATCAATACAAAAGGTTGGTTTAGATAAGCTTGCCAAAACAAATGGAGTGGATCTTAATAAGTTCTGATTTTGATGAAGAGTTTATTTGGTCTTTTTGTAATATTAATATCATTATTTTTTAATCTTAAATCTGCAATTGCTTTTGATTATGCTCCTGAGATAGGAGATTCAGCTCCTAGTTTCCATTTAGAGGGAATAAACAAAAGTATTAAATCAAAAAAAATATGGGATTCGAATGAATTAATCGGTAAATGGATAGTTTTATATTTTTATCCTAAGGATTTCACCGCTGGTTGTACTCTAGAAGCTAAAGGATTTTCTCAATTAAAAAACGATTTTTCTAAATATAATGCTGAAATAATAGGAATAAGTGCTGACAATCAAGATTCTCACGACAGTTTTTGTAGTGAAAAATCAATAAATTACACATTATTATCCGACCCCAATGGAACTATTAGTGCAAAATATGGTTCCTGGATTCCTCCTTATTCCGATAGGAATACTTTTTTGATTTCACCAGAGGGAAAAATAACATACAGATGGATAAGTGTTTTACCAATCAATCATGCAAAAGAAGTACTTAATATATTAAAGAAAAATATATAAATATTTTGCACGAACTTTCATTTGGTACTTGGTTAATACATATCAGCTCAGTAATAGAATGGATTTATGCAATTTTTATAATAAACAAAATAAGTTGCTATAAAAAACTAGAGCTTTATTACTGGTTAAGTCTCGCAATGATACCTAATTTAATTGGAGCTATGTGTGCAATTACTTGGCATATTTTTGATAATCAACCTGAATTATATGGCTTAGTTACCCTTCAAGGGATTTTCACTTTTATAGGGAACTCAACATTAGCTATAGCTACTATTGCAATTTATAAAAGAACAGAATCCTATGAATGATTTTTTTTTAAGATTTCTAAATTTCTTATCAAGATTTGATAATACGGCCTTATTTGCAGCATCTATAATTCCATATTCGATTTTCTTATATTATTTATACAAGATAAAGTCATTAAATAAATTAATCAAAATTGGTTTTTCTTTAACTGTATTATTTGTATTTATAACCATTGTAATTTCGATATTTTCTCTTACTTACTATCACAGAACTCTTGTTGAAGTTGACTTACTTCATGGTTCAGCAGAATTTTTCTTAACCTTAAGTGATTTTGTTATTTTACTTGGGTTTATAAAGATGTTAAATCGTCTAGAAGTAAATAACTCTTAAGACCTTTTACAATTATGTGATTTATTGCTCGAAATAAAGGAGAATATAGAAAATAACGTTTTTTTATGCTTACTACATTATTTGCAGCAGCGGCTGCTCCCGCAACATTTGAATGGTCACCAAAATGTGCCATCGTAATGATTGCATGTAATGTTTTTGCTTATGCAATTGCAAGAGCCACAATAAGAAAACCTAATGAGGGTTTTGAAATTCCTAATTCACAATTCTTTGGTGGTTTAAGTCATGCGTCTGTCGTAGGAGCTAATTGCCTAGGACATATTTTCGGAATAGGTGCAATACTAGGATTAGCTTCTAGAGGTGTATTGTAAAATTATTCAACAGTAATTTTAGAATTTAATTTTGATAAATTAAATTTGCTAATAATTTTTTCTGCCATCTGATCAGGTTTAAGTCCTAATTTTTCTTTACTCTGATCAGGTGATGCATGATCTACAAGTACATCAGGAATACCAATTCTTAAAACTGGTATATTTATTTCATTATCGTTTAACATTTCAACAATAGCCGAGCCAAATCCTCCAACTAATGTACCTTCTTCCATTGTTACTACCTTTTTAAGTTTTTTTACTAACGGTATTATTAAATCTTGATCAAGAGGTCTAACAAATCTTGCATTAACAATACAAGCACTAATACCTCTATTTTTTAGTAAGTTTGCAGTTTCAGTAGCGGCTTGAACCATTGAACCATAAGCAATAATTAAAACATCATCACCTTCTTCTAATATTTCTCCTTCGCCAATCTTCAAAGGCTCCCATCCCTCATCCATTACTGCTACACCTAAACCTGAACCTCTTGGAATGCGAAGTGCTGTAGGTCCCTTGTGATTAATAGATGTAATTAACATTCTTTGGAGTTCAGCTTCATCTTTTGGAGCCATTAAAACAAAATTAGGAATTGCTCTCATATAGCTAATATCGTATTGACCCTGATGAGTTGGACCATCGGCACCAACTATTCCTGCTCTATCTAAAACAAAAGAAACAGGGAGATTCTGAATACCTACATCATGAATAAGCTGATCAAAAGCGCGTTGCAAGAATGTACTGTAAATAGCAACTACAGGTTTAAGACCATCGCAAGACATTCCAGCTGCTAATGTAACTGCATGTTGTTCAGCTATTCCTACATCTATATATTGTTCTGGAATATTTTTTTGTAATAAATCTAGTCCAGTTCCAGTAGCCATTGCTGCTGTAATTCCTATAACCTTACTGTCTTGCTCACAAATTTTTAAAAGCGTTTGACCGAAAATTTTACTGTAGCTAACAGGTTTAGGCTTGCTTGATGGAATTGATTTACCAGTCGTAAGATCAAATGATGATTGAGCATGGTACCCTACTTGATCTGCTTCTGCATATGGATATCCTTTCCCTTTAGTTGTAACAACATGAACCAATACTGGTTTTTTAAGTCTATGAGCAGCATTAAAAGTATTTATAAGATTAGAAATATCATGTCCATCGATTGGGCCCATATACGTAAAACCAAGTTCTTCAAACACTGCTCCAACCTTAGGTACAGCTAAACGTCTAACACTTCCTTTTATATTTTTTAATTCTTCAGGTATATCTTTACCTATAAGAGGAATATTTTTGACACTTTCCTGAACACTATCTGACAAAAATTGTAATGGTGGACTTAGTCTAACTCTATTCAAATATGTTGAAAGAGCTCCAACAGGAGGAGATATTGACATGTCATTATCATTCAGAACAACAACTAAGGGAGTATTTGGCAAATGTCCCGCATGATTTATCGCTTCTAAAGCCATTCCACCTGTTAATGCTCCATCACCTATAACTGCAACACATTTATGATCTTCCCCTTTTCTATCCCTTGCAATTGCCATTCCTAACGCAGCTGATATTGATGTACTTGCGTGACCAGCTCCAAAGTGATCAAAATGACTTTCACTACGTTTTAGATAACCAGCAATACCTTTTTGTTGACGTAAAGAGTCAAACTCATTGAAACGGCCAGTAATTAATTTATGAGGATAAGCCTGATGACCAACATCCCATACAACTTTATCAAAATCAAGATCTAATGTTTGATATAAAGCAAGTGTTAATTCAACTACGCCGAGTCCAGGACCAAGATGTCCTCCACTTGTTGAAACTACCTCCAAATGTCTCTCTCTAATCTGACAGGCAATTTCCTCTAATTGTGATACCGTTAAACCATGTAATTGATTTGGATGGCTTAACTCACTTAAAAGCATTATTTAAAAATATTTACTTATATAATCTAAAACGTTAAGGTGCAAATTGAGTAATTTTCTTGAAATAGATTATGTAATGTTTTATTAGATTAATATTTAATGCTAAAAATATAAATATGGAAGATTATTTAAAAAAAATACTTCAAGCTCAAGTCTATGAAGTAGCTAAAAAAACACCTTTAGAAAAAGCAAATAATTTAAGTAAAGCACTTAAAAATAATATTTATTTGAAAAGAGAAGATCTACAAGAAGTATTTTCTTTTAAAATTAGAGGAGCCTTTAATAAAATGAGGCAATTACCACAATCACAACTTGCGAATGGAGTCATAACATCAAGTGCTGGTAATCATGCACAAGGAGTAGCATTAAGTGCATTGAAATTAAAATGTAGCGCAACTATATTAATGCCAATAACTACACCTTTAGTAAAAGTAAATGCTGTTAGAAATCTAAAAGCAAAAGTTATATTATTCGGTGATAATTATGATGAAACCTATAAGGAAGCATTACGCCTTAGTAAAGAAAATAATTTATGCTTTATTCATCCATTCGATGATCCTGAGGTTATAGCTGGCCAAGGTACAATTGCCATTGAATTAGAAAAACAAGTAAAAGAACCACCAGAAGCAATATATGTTGCTGTTGGAGGTGGAGGTTTAATAGCTGGTATTTCTATTTATACAAAAAAGATTTGGCCGCAAGTAAAAATAATTGGTGTAGAGCCTGAAGATGCTGATGCGATGACTAAATCCTTAAAAAATTCAAAGTTAATAGAGTTAGCCTCAGTTGGTCAGTTTGCTGATGGCGTAGCAGTAAAAAAAGTTGGAGAAAAAACCTTTGAAATTGGAAGAAAATATATCGATAAAATGATAACTGTAAATACTGATGAAATATGTGCGGCTATTAAGGATGTTTTTGAAGATACCAGAACAATCCTAGAACCAGCAGGTGCTCTATCTATTGCAGGGATGAAAAAGGATATATTTCAATCAAAATACGAAAATAAAAATATAATTGCTATAGCATGTGGGGCAAATATGAATTTCGAAAGACTTCGATTTGTAGCAGAAAGATCTGCACTTGGAGAGTACAAGGAAGCAATGTTTGCTGTTGAAATTCCAGAAAAGGCAGGCAGCTTAATTAATTTCTGTAGTTTGTTAAATAATAGAAATTTAACGGAATTTAGCTATAGGATGTCCAATTCAGTTAATGCTCAAATATTTGTAGGAATAGAGGTTAATGGAGTAGTTGATAAAGAAGAACTTTTACAAGAATTTAAGAAATCAAATTATCCTTTTATAGATATAAGTAATGATGAGTTATCTAAAAATCATCTAAGACATATGGTAGGTGGTCGTTTGCCTCAAAAATTTACTGAATTAGAAAAATCAAAATATATTGAATTGCTATATAGATTTGAGTTTCCAGAAAGACCAGGAGCATTAATAAATTTCCTAAAAAATATGAAATCAAATTGGACAATAAGCATCTTTCACTATAGAAATCATGGTTCTGATGTAGGAAAAATTGTTATTGGAGTATTAATAGATAGTACTGAAATTAATTACTGGTATAAATTTGTTGAATTCTTAGGATATAAATACTGGGATGAAACTAATAATCAAACATATAAATTATTCCTTGGTGCATCTGATTAAAAATAAGGTAACTTAGGAAAGAGTTAGGTAGTAAAAAAATTAATCAAGCTGATCTAATTACTAAAAAACTAACCGATATCAGTTTGGTTACAAGAGTTGAGGCTGTTCTATATCTTAAAGGTAGACCAATATCAAAAAAGAATCTTTCAGAAATTACTAATGCTGATATTAAGTCTATTGACAAGGCATTAAGAGAATTAAAGGAAAAATACTCAAACACAAAATCTGCAATAGAATTAAATGAAATTAATAGTTGTTATTGTCTAGAGTTAAAATCAACTCTAAATGAATTTGTAGAAGATTTATTACCATCTGAATTAAGAACATCAGAATTAAGGACACTTGCAACAATTGCAATTAAGAAAAAAATACTGCAATCAGATCTTATAGTTTTAAGAGGGTCAGGAGCTTACGACCATATAAAGGAATTAACAAATAAACAATTTATTATTAAACGTAAGCAAAAAGATGGTAGATCTTATTGGCTATCATTATCTGAAAAATTTTTTCAAACTTTTGCTGTAAGCAATGAATATTTATCGCAAATAGGCGGCAATAAAAAGTAAATGTTACAATTAGCTAAACCACTTGAAAATAATGTTATCTGAGATTTTTGCTGTGTTAGGTCAAACCTTATCAATTTATTCATTTATTTTGATCGTTAGGATATTACTTACATGGTTTCCTGGAATAGATTGGAGTAATGGAATATTATCAGCATTAACGTCAATAACAGATCCATATTTGAATATATTTAGAGGAATAATTCCTCCAATTGGTGGCTTTGATATTTCATCGTTATTAGCTTTTCTACTCCTTAATGTTATCCAAAACCTAATTACTAATCTTCAATATGCCAGCTTAGGATATGGTTAAAATTTAACGATCATCTCCGGAACCAGAAATATTACCCTTAGCCGCTCTTAACTTCAATTTTTCTAAATTTTGTAAAGCAACTTCTTCTAATTCGAAATTGAATTCGTTGCAAAGATTAGATAAATACCATAAAACGTCACCTAACTCTTTTTTTATCCCTTTTTTAGATTCTTCGTCAAAAATACCTTTTTTATCTCTAATTACTTTTTTAACTTTTTCTGCAACTTCACCAGCTTCGCCAACTAAACCTAGTGTTGGATAAATATTGTTTGAGCCTAAATTTGGATATTGGGCTGTTAAGCGAGCTTGCTTCTGATAAGTTTTAAAATCCATAGATTAAATAACTAACTTTATGTATGTTAAATTTACTTATATCTAGCAATATTATTTATATATGTCGAATATTGATTTAAAAAGAAGAACCAAGATTGTTGCAACAATTGGACCATCTACTCAATCGGAAGAAATTATTACTGATCTTATAAAGGCTGGAGTTACAACATTTCGATTAAATTTTTCTCATGGCGATCATAAAGATCATCAAGAAAGAATTAAAACCATAAGAAAAGTCTCTGAAAAGCTAGATCTAGATATTGGAATACTTCAGGATCTTCAGGGTCCTAAAATAAGATTAGGAAGATTTAAAGATGGTCCTGTAAAAGTCAAAAAAGGAGATAAATTCTCATTAACTTCTAATGAAGTTGAATGTACAAAAAGTATAGCTAATGTTACCTACAACAAACTTGCCCAGGAAGTAACTTCAGGAAAAAGAATATTGTTAGATGATGGAAAAATTGAAATGATTGTTGAAAAGGTTGACATAGGAAATAATTTATTAGAGTGTAAAGTAACTGTTGGAGGAGTCCTTTCTAACAACAAAGGTGTAAATTTTCCAGATGTACAATTATCTGTTAAAGCTTTAACTGATAAAGATAAAGAAGATCTTGAATTTGGATTAACTGCTGGCGTTGATTGGATAGCTCTGAGTTTTGTAAGAAATCCATCTGATATTAATGAAATAAAAAATTTAATAAATAAGAAAGGACATTCAATTCCTGTTGTAGCCAAAATTGAAAAATTTGAAGCAATAGATCAAATAGATTCAATATTACCCTTGTGTGACGGGGTTATGGTTGCCCGAGGAGACTTAGGAGTTGAAATGCCAGCAGAAGAAGTCCCTCTTTTACAAAAAGAGTTAATTAGAAAAGCTAATACACTAGGGATCCCCATTATTACCGCCACACAAATGCTTGACTCAATGGCATCAAATCCAAGACCAACTCGTGCTGAAGTAAGTGATGTGGCTAATGCAATTCTTGATGGTACAGATGCCGTGATGCTTTCAAATGAAACAGCTGTGGGTGATTATCCAGTAGAAGCTGTTGAGACCATGGCGACTATTGCTAGAAGAATTGAACGCGATTATCCATTAAAAGCAATTGAGAGTCACCTTCCTAGTACTATTCCAAATGCAATAAGCGCCGCAGTCAGCAACATTGCTAGACAACTTGATGCTGGGGCAATAATCCCTTTAACTAAATCCGGTTCAACAGCCCGAAATGTAAGTAAATTTAGACCTCCTACTCCAATTCTTGCCACCACGACAGAGATAAGTGTCGCGAGAAGATTGCAATTAGTATGGGGAGTGACTCCTTTATTAGTCAAAAATGACGATAGAACTGCAAAAACATTCAGTATTGCAATGCAAATAGCACAAGAACTAGGGATTCTGAAGCAAGGAGACCTGGTAGTTCAGACTGCAGGGACGCTAACAGGTATAAGTGGTTCGACTGATCTAATAAAGGTTGGATTAGTAAGAAAAGTGGTAACTCGAGGAATATCAATAGGGGAATTAGGTGTTACTGGCAAAGCAAGAAATATAAAGACTAATCTTGATTTATCATTGATATCTCCTGGTGAGATTTTATTTGTACCAAAAAATATTTTGATGGATTTACCTTACACTAAGAAAATTACTGGAATAGTTACGGATGAAAATATAGATGAATGCTATAAAATATTCAAAAAAAATAATATTAAGGTATCCACTATTTGTGATTTATCTGCTATTGACAATCTTGTATCGAACGGGGATTTAATAACATTACAACTCAATGAAGGAGTTGTTTATATGGGGCAGATAGAAGACGATGAGGATGCACTAGATAAATATAAGTATGTCTAGGAATATATCTCTTAAAGAAGCCTTTAATATGGCTGGTAAGACTTTAGTTTCAAACAAATTAAGAAGTTCTCTTACTATGCTTGGGATAATAATAGGTAATGCATCAGTAATAACACTTGTTGGATTAGGGAGAGGAGCTCAAACTCTTGCCAAAAATCAATTAAGTAATTTAGGTGCAAATGTTTTATTTATTGTTCCAGGGAATAACGATACTCGAAGAAGAGGTATATCTTTTCCAAAAAATCTTGTTTTAGAAGATTCAATTGCAATTAACAATCAAGTCCCGAGTGTTAAAAAAGTTGCACCACAAATCTCTGCAAATGAAATTGTTCAATCAAATTCAAAAAGCTTAAATATTTCAATTGCTGGTGTTACTCCTGAATTTCTTGAAGTAAGAAGTTTTGAGGTAGATGAAGGAAGATTCATATCCCAAAGCGACGTAAATTCAGCTAGAAGTTTTGTTGTAATTGGACCTGATCTTAAGGAAGACTTTTTTAAGGGAAACACTGTAATTGGAGAAAAAATAAGAATTAAAGATCACACCTATGAAATAATTGGAATTTTGAAACCTAAAGGTGCTGTCTTTGGTAGCAATCAAGATAAAAATGCATATATACCTCTTACTACAATGGTTAATAGAATAAGTGGAAAAGACCCTACCTATGGAGTTAGTTTAAGTTTTATAAGTGTAGAAGCTACTAGTAAAAACAAAACTAGTGCTGCAAAGTTCCAAATTACAAATTTATTGCGTCAAAGACATAACATCGTAAGAGATGATGATTTTGCAGTTAGATCTCAAGAAGATGCATTAAATATCGTCACAAACATTACAAGTGGTCTTACATTTTTATTGGCAGGTATAGGTGCTGTCTCTCTTATTGTTGGAGGTATAGGAATAATGAATATAATGCTTGTTTCTGTAAGTGAAAGAACAGAGGAGATTGGTTTAAGGAAAGCAATAGGAGCAAAACAATCAGATATTCTTATACAATTTTTATTTGAAGCTTTAATTTTATCTACTATTGGAGGTTTGGTTGGAACAACAACCGGTTTGACAGGGGTATTTCTTCTAGGAGTAATAACTCCGTTGCCAGCTTCGGTAGGAATAACAACAACGTTGTCAACAATGATTATTTCAGGTTCAATTGGATTAATCTTTGGAGTGTTACCAGCCAAAAGAGCCTCACAATTAGATCCAATTGTTGCTCTAAGAAGTTTGTAAATCTTTATTAGTAAATGCTAAATGTTAGTAAACTTATTGAGGTATTTATAAGTCTCCAAATAATTATAATTTCTACATTTATTCCTGTTTTTTTCTCTATTCCTTTTACTAATAAACTTATTGGGACATTTGAAATGCCTATTACATGGCAATTACCTTCAATCGTAATAATTACCTTAATATTTAACGGTAAAATAGTAATAAGAGCATTTAGTATTTATTTAATAATTGGTTTGTTTTTTATTCCAGTATTTGACCAGGGAGGTTCATTAGGATATTTATTAACTCCAAATTTTGGTTATTTATTAGGAATGTATCCATTAATAAAAATAATAGATATTTTAAACAAAAGAAAGCAAATGATTAAATATTATGACCTTTTAAAATACGGAATATTAGGAATATGTAGTATGCATTTTATAGGTATAGTTTATAACTGCATTCTATTTTTAAATTTTAAACAATCGGAAATACTCCTATACAATATTTCAAAATATTCATTAGGAAAATTTGGATATCATTTATTAATGCTCACACCTATTACTGTACTGTTTAAAATCTTCAATAAGAACAGATATCAAAGATGATGTTAAATTTAAAAAAAAATAGATTTTATTTTATTTTATTATCTATTTTAATTATTTTATCTGATCAATTTACAAAACATATTGTCGAATTAAATCATACATCTTATATAAATAAAGATCTTTTATTTTTTAGTATTGATTACGTGAAAAATTATGGAGCAGCATTTAATATTTTAAATGGTAACAGAATTTTTTTATCCACACTAAGTACAATAATAACGTTGTGTTTAATATATTTTATTTTATATAAAAAAAAATTAGAAAATTTAGATTTATTAAGTTATAGCTTTATTTTGGCAGGTACGATAGGAAACGGAATTGAGAGAATTTCAAAGGGTTACGTTGTAGATTTTATTAATTTAAACTTTATAGATTTTCCAGTATTTAATATTGCTGATATATCTATAAATATTGGTCTTATTTTCATTATATATGGACTTATTAAAAATAAACGATAATAATGTACCATTTTCTTTTTAGGAACTATAGATATTTATTAATTCTATTATTTCTATATTTTTTATTGACGTTATTAAGAAATATTTTAAATTTTTATTCTATTTTGATCATTGTTGTTATTTTACTAATTTTTTATTCTAAAAACAAAAGGTTATTCAAAAAAATTGCTTATAAACTAATATTTAAGAAACAAAATAATTTTACTTTTAGAAATAAATATGGAGCTGCAAAAAATAGTCTTGCAGCAATAGATGAAATTAATAAAAAAATATCCAATAAAATATATGGAGATTTATTGAAATATGAAAAAATAAAGCTTGAGAAACAGTTCCAGTACGGAGACTATAACGTAATATTATTTGGTGCGGGATCCTCTGGAAAAACTTCCATAGCAAGAGCAATATTGAAAAATTTAATTGGAAAGATTTCCCCAACAATTGGTACTACAAAAGATATAACAAGTTATAAAATCAGAATTCCAATCTTAAAAAGAAATATAAATATAATTGATACGCCTGGATTATTTGAAGCTTCTAAAGAAGGCCAAAAAAGGGAGGATTCCACAATAATTGAGGCATCAAAATCAGATCTCATTCTTTTTGTAATTGATCAAGATATCAATAAATATGAACTCTATCTAATCAGAGAATTATTAAATTTGAAGAAGAAAATAATTATTGTTTTAAATAAATGCGACTTAAGATCAGAAAAACAAAATAATATTATTAGAGAAAACATTATCTCAATTACATCTACAAAACATATTAAACTATCAGTCATAAAAACTATTGCTTCATCAAAAGTTATCTCAAACAATTTAGTAGACTCATTAAAAATAACTCATGATGTAAGTAATCTATTTAAAGAGATAATAGAAACACTTGATGCTAATGGAGAAGAATTACTAGCTGATAATATTCTTTTTAGATGTAATAAATTAGGCCAAATCAGCAAAAACGTAATATCGGAGCAAAGAAATTTAAGTGCTAATAAAGTAATAAATAAATATACTTTGATTACAGGAGGAGTAATACTGTTAAACCCTTTGCCGGTTGTAGATTTTATAACAACAACATCTGTAAATGTTCAAATGATACTTGAAATTTCTAAAATTTATGATTTCAAGATAACAAAAAAAGAAGCAGTCGAATTATCAAAATCATTATTAACAACTCTAGCAAAACTTGGCATTTTGAAAGGTGGACTTAGTGTTATTACAAACGCATTAGCTTCAAATTTTACAACAATATTTATTTCAAAATCATTACAGTCCATAACCGCATGTTGGTTAATAAAAATAGTAGGTTTATCAATAAAAAAATATTTTAATAATGGAAAAAATTGGGGAGATGGTGGTATTCAAGAAGTAATTGAGGATATTTACAAATTAAATAAAAGGGAAGATATCCTAAATAATTTCATTAGAGAAGCAATAAATAATATAAGAATTAACGAGGATTCAAAATCTCAAAGAAAATTGCCGCCATATTTGAAGAGTGACTAATTATTTGATTGTTTAAGAGAGATCTAAAGTCAAAAACAGTAATTAATAGTAAATATAAAATACAAATTAGTATTGAAATAAAACCCGTTATAATCGCTATTATTTTTGATCTACTAATTTTCATAAGAATTAATTTAGTAATTTCAAAAGATCATTAATATGAGATTCACTTGTATTGTAATTCCCAAAAACTGCTCTTAAATAATATCTATTTTTAAATAGAGGCCTAGAAATCATAAAGTTCTTTTTAAGAAGATTTATTCTTTTATTTAAAGTCCAGGAATCTGATTCGTTTTTATTCATACCCTTTGGTAAAAAGGAAATTATATGCAAAGGACCAGAATATAAATCATATTTGTATGTATCTATATTATCTTCGAAGAATATTCTTCTCTTAATAGATGAATTTAAGACATCCTCTATTCCTCGCATTCCCAGAAATCGCAACCCTAACCATAGTTTGATTATCTCAGCGGGTCTAGAACCTTGTATTCCTAGTTCACCTCTATTAAAGAAATTGTTTTCATTAGAAACGTAAGGTAACCCTGTAGAAAATGTATTTTTAAGAATTTCAATATTTGAAACTATTAAAAGGGATGAAGTTTTTGTAATTCCAAGTATTTTTTGTGGATTAATAGTTATTGAATTCGCAAGATGAACATTAATAATTCCATTGATCTGTAAATTAGTAATTGAAAAAATGCCTCCTATGGATCCGTCAATGTGTAGCCAAATATTTCTTTCATTACAAAATTTACTGATTTTATCAATTGGGTCTATTGCTCCACGAACTGTTGTACCAAGAGTGGCAACTATAGCAAATATTCTTTTACCTTCAATAGAACATTTATTAACAGTCTCTTTAAGCTCAATCATATCCATACATCCATCTTTATCTGTTTTGACTTTAATTAAATTATCTTTTTCAAGACCCATAATTCTATTGCATTTTTCAAATGATGAATGAGCATCTTCGCTAATTAAATAAACGGCCTTTGGATCAGTTTCAAGTCCGGCATGGTTTCTAGCTGTGACCAACGCATTTAAATTACTTAAAGTCCCGCCACTGGCTGCAACGCCACCTGCTAAATCCGAAAAACCTAATTTTATTGAAAACCACTTACATATTGATTCCTCAAGAAGAGAAACACTTGGTGATAATTCATGTGCAAGAAGATTATTATTTAAGCCAGCAGCAATTAAATCTCCCAAAATAGAAATGATTAATGGTGGAGGATCTAGATGAGCAAGGGAACCTGGATGTACTGGATTAAAAGAACTATAAATAAGACTTTCAATCTCAGAGAATAAAACATCAAAAGACTTCCCCTCTTCGCCTGGAACTGAACATTCAAAATTACTATCGATGGGTATAGGACCTAATTTATCTGAATCTGAAAACCATTTGCATATGATTTCAGAAGTTCGGTTGAGAAGTATAAGCAAACTTTCGTTACTTCCAGAAGATCTCGGAAATAGATTGTTTTGATTATTAATTGAATCAGAAGTCATTCTTTAAAATAATTATTAATTAGGTTATTTATAATGTTTATAAAAAAACGTAATTGATAAAATGAACCAAAAAACTATAAATCGGCATAGAAAAATTGAGCACTTAGATTATCTTAAATGGATGAAATTCATTTTACGAAGATCAGAGGAAGTAGGTAAGGTTGAATTACCAATTACAGCAGTAATAATAGATGAGAATGGAAGATGTATTGGTAGAGGAAGTAATAAAAGAGAAATTAACAATGATCCTTTAGGACATGCAGAATTAATAGCTCTTAGACAAGCTTCATGGATTAAAAATGATTGGCGATTTAATGAATGCAGCATAATTGTAAATTTAGAGCCTTGTACAATGTGTGCTGCGGCATTAGTTCAAGCAAGAATGGGTCAAGTTATATATGGTACAGAAGATGATAAAAGAGGCGGATTCGGAGGCACGATTGATTTATCTAAGCATGAAAGCGCACATCATAAAATGAAAGTAGTAGGAGGGATTTTAAATCAGGATTGTAAAAATAAAATTAAGTTATGGTTTAAAAAGATGAGGAATCAAAAATAGAAAACTTCTTTAATTCTGTATCAAATAAATTTAATAATCGATCGACATTCTCTTCACTAGAATTAAACCCCATTAATCCAATACGCCAAACCTTACCAGACAATGCACCTAGTCCATTTCCTATTTCAATACCAAAATTTTTCAAAAGATGATTTCTAAATGCGTCTCCATCTACTGCGGGAGGAATTTTCACTGTTGTCAGAGTAGGTAACCTATATTCACTGGAAACATGTAGCTCCATTCCTAAACTTTCTAATCCCTTCCATAATTTGATTGCATTAGAATTGTGTCTTCTCCAAATATTTTCTAAGCCTTCATTAGCAATTAAGCGCAAACCCTCTCTTATTGCAAAATTCATATTCACTGGAGCAGTATGATGGTAAACACGATCAGATCCCCAATATCTATTCAATAGGGATAAATCTAAATACCAATTTGGAACTTTAGAAGTTCTTGCACTAAGTTTATCTTCTGCACGTTTATTCATTGTGAAAGGACTAAGTCCAGGAGGGCAACTTAGACCTTTTTGGCTACAACTATAAGCAAGATCTATTTTCCAATCATCAATAAAAAGTTCTAGAGCACCTAATGATGTGACAGCATCAACTAAAAACAAACAATTATTCTTTCTGCATAAATCACCTATCCCTTCAAGAGGTTGTAATACCCCAGTTGATGTCTCAGCGTGGACAATAGCAAATATTACAGGTTTTTTGGTTTCTATTTCATATTTTATTTCTTCAAAAGTAAATGCTTCTCCCCATTCTTTTTCAATTACTGAAACGTCCGCTTTATATCTCGATGCCATATCAACCAAACGATCCCCAAAATATCCTTTTTTTGCTACTAAAATTTTTTCTCCAGGCTCTATAAAATTAGCAATAGATGCTTCCATAGCTGCGCTACCTGTACCACTCATAGGTAGAGTTATTCGATTATTACACTGCCATGTATATCTAAGTAATTTTTGTACCTCGGACATTAACTCTATATATGCCTCATCTAGATGCCCAATTGGATTAAGTGCTAAAGCCTTAAGGACTTCGGGATGAGCATTTGAAGGACCAGGTCCTAATAAAAGTCTTGAAGGAACATAAGTTTTATCGAGATGAGGTAGATTCTCTTCATTTAAAGTTGAAATGAGTTTTGTTTCGGTCAAAAACTTTTAAAGCATTACATTTAAATTAAACTAATTTACCTACTAAAGCGAAGAATGTTTAAAGAAATTCATCCAATTTAAATATTTTAGTTAACAATTGTTAAACATATAACTTGAAATACTCAAAGAACCCAGCAAGTGTTGAAAAAAGTTACCTTTGATACATAATTAGATTCGTCAAGTTATTAATTTTATTGGAGGTATAAATAAAGAAATGGCCAAGACTCCCCAAGACGTTTTAAGTCAGATTAAGGATGAAGGAATTGAACTCATCGATCTAAAATTCACTGACATTCATGGTAAATGGCAACATCTAACCTTGACATCTGACATGATTGAGGAAGAATCATTCACTGAAGGTCTTGCCTTTGATGGATCATCTATAAGAGGTTGGAAAGCGATTAACGCATCTGACATGTCTATGGTTCCAGATTCAAGTACCGCATGGATAGATCCTTTTTATAAACATAAAACCTTAAGCATGATTTGCTCTATTCAAGAGCCAAGAAGTGGAGAACCTTATGATAGGTGCCCAAGATCATTAGCTCAAAAGGCATTAAAATATCTAGATTCCACAGGTATAGCGGATACGGCATTTTTTGGACCAGAGCCAGAATTCTTTTTATTCGATGATGTTAGATATGACTCTAAAGAAGGTAGTAGTTTTTATAGTGTAGATACTATTGAAGCTCCCTGGAATACTGGTCGAACAGAAGAAGGTGGAAACCTAGGTTATAAAATACAATACAAAGAGGGCTATTTCCCCGTTGCTCCAAATGACACCGCTCAAGACATAAGGTCTGAAATGTTATTGCAAATGGCTGAATTAGGAATTCCAACTGAGAAGCATCATCATGAAGTCGCTGGAGCAGGACAACATGAACTTGGTATAAAATTTGATTCCTTAATTAGCTCCGCTGATAGTGTTATGACATACAAATATGTTGTAAGAAACGTAGCCAAAAAATATGGGAAAACAGCGACATTTATGCCTAAACCTGTATTTAACGATAATGGAACAGGCATGCATGTTCATCAGAGTTTATGGAAAAGTGGTCAACCTCTATTCTATGGCGAAGGATCATATGCAAATCTATCTCAGACAGCAAGGTGGTATATCGGAGGTATTTTAAAACATGCTCCATCATTCCTAGCATTTACTAATCCAACAACTAATAGCTATAAAAGACTAGTTCCAGGTTTTGAAGCTCCGGTAAATCTAGTTTACTCAGAGGGTAATAGATCAGCAGCTGTAAGAATCCCTTTAACTGGACCTAATCCAAAAGCTAAAAGATTAGAATTTAGATCAGGTGATGCACTTGCTAACCCTTATTTAGCATTTTCTGTAATGATGCTAGCTGGTATCGATGGTATTAAGAATCAAATTGATCCTGGTGATGGAGTTGATGTTGACTTATTTGAATTACCAGCAGAAGAGCTATCAAAAATAGATACAGTTCCTTCATCTCTCAACGATTCACTAAATGCACTTAAAGCAGATAAAGATTATTTATTAGCTGGAGGAGTATTCACAGAAGATTTTATTGATAATTTTATCGATATGAAGTACGAAGAGGTTCAACAATTAAGGCAGAGGCCCCACCCTCATGAATTTTTTATGTACTATGACGCTTAAGTCAAACTAAGAAATTTAAAAATTTTAAAAGATCTTTTTGAGAATTATCACAAATAATTCTCAGATTGATTTTTTTTTTGTTGGAATATAGTTAAGTAATAATAAAAAATGGTAAAAGAACAAATTTCAAAAATTGCATATAAAACACTTCAACAAGGAAAAAGTATCGCTGGATTAGCTCATAAAGAATTAAGTACAAGAATCATGAATTTCGTACTCCCTGATAATAAGCTTGGTAATTTTACAATAGATAAAAAACTCTTAGTCGATATCCAAAATTCTATGGATCGTCTCAGAGAAGAAGATTGGAATGATGCAGAAAAAAATATATATCCTCAGAAATTATTATTTGATGAACCTTGGCTGAGATATTTAACCCAATATCCAAAAATCTGGCTGGATATGCCAAACACATGGGACCGAAGAAGAAAACAAAATTATAAAGATCTTCCTAAAAATATAGATAATGAAAACTACCCAAAGTATTACTTAAGAAATTTTCACCATCAGACAGATGGTTATCTTTCTGATTTTTCGGCGAGTATTTATGATTTACAAGTAGAAATTCTTTTTAATGGGAGTGCCGATGCTATGAGAAGAAGAATAATTAAACCCCTTAAGGAAGGATTAAATAATTTTGGTAATAGAAAAAAAAGTTCATTAAAAATTCTTGATGTTGCTACAGGTTCTGGTAGAACACTGAAACAGCTAAGAGGTGCATTCCCTAAAGAAAAAATTATAGGACTTGATTTGTCTGGATCATACTTAAAAGAAGCTAGTAGATTTATTTCAAATTTAAATGGTGATTTAATAGAATTAATTAAAGGTAATGCTGAAAATTTACCATTTGAAGATAATAGTATTCAAGGAATTACATGTGTTTATTTATTCCATGAATTACCTAGAACAGTAAGAGAAAATGTCTTAAAAGAATTCTTCAGAGTACTTGAACCGGATGGAATATTAATTCTTGCTGATTCAATACAAGAGAATGACTCACCTGATTTTATTCAGATAATGGAAAATTTTTATAAATCATTCCATGAACCCTTTTATTGTGATTACATCAAAGAAGATATAACTTCTAAAATAAAAGACATAGGTTTTAATAACATAAAATCAAATTCATTTTTCATGACTAAAGTATGGTCTGCTATAAAATGAAGGAAACAATAAATAATTACTATGAATAACCCGGATGAAGATACTATTCAACTTGCCCAAAAACTTAATAATAAGTTAAAAATAAATCACCTAGATTGGCACAAACTAAAGGGGAAAAAATTAAATAGATCAGCAGAACTTATATCAGCCGCATTATGCCAATTACTAATTTCAGAGAATGAGGAGGATACTATAAAATATTTGGAAGAAAGTATAAAATGGTTAAAAGGAATTAATGTAGACAATCCATGTCCAAGTAAACATTCATCTTTTTAAGGCTAATTGGAGTCGATTACCCTTATTACTCCATCTAATATCATCAAAACATTCGTTTATTATATAAAGACCCCGCCCATTTAATGAAGTAAATTTTTTAGGTAATTTATATAATCTTTTTTTTATTTCTAAACCATTACCTTGATCTTGAATTTGCCATACACACCAGTTAGGAGTAATGATTCTTCGAACTCTAATAGATTTATTAGGATCTAGTTTATTGCCATGCGTAACCGCATTTATAAGTGCTTCATGTAAACCTAGTTTTATGTTGTAGCTGTATTGAGAAGTATTTAAAGGTTCTAACAATAAATCAACAAAATCATTTAATTGTAGTGAAGAATTTAATTCAAAATTAGACCAGTTAATTGCTGGTTTGTTAAGTAAATCAATAATAAAATTTAAAAGAATTTTGCCCTGAAAAAAGGACATAACTTTATATCTATATTAAGGATATTTTAGCTTATCAAATAGCTCTTGATCAAAGAATATTATTATGCCTCAATGAAATTGCTGGATGTCTAAGAATAGAATCCATAAGTCTTACTCCTCTAAGTTGATTAATTAATGGCATGTGTCCTTCAGGAGCTTCTAATGACCAACTAAATGAATTTGGATATCTAGTCCAATATCCATCTTTTTTCCATCCTATCTTTGGCCATAACAATTCATATTTTTTTCCAACTGACTTAAGAAGTTTAGCTTGTATAGAAAAACCAAACCTGCCATTTGAATAAATAGTCCATAATCTATCTATCGTTTGAAGATCAGTGCCTGACATATTATTGACCTCACTGTAAAAAACATAACCACGATTTTCAGCAAGCTTACCAGCTAGTTTTCTTAAATATGAACTGGTTAATCTATCAGCATCCTCAAAGTTTTGTTCTAATAATCTCAACTGTAGTTCTTCATAGTTAATATCTTCATCTGAAGAAGTAAAAAACCAATTATTGTATTTTTTATCATTAAAAAAAATTGGTTTATGTTTTTTTAATACTTGCAGTAACCAACCAGCAGCCCAATCATCTCCTTTCTGATCAAAATCATCAAATATTTTCTTTCCAATCAAAAATATGTTTTCGACATCTGATTCAATATCAGATAATAAATTTAATCTTTTCCGTTGATTTGATTTTACAAAAATATTAACTAAATTTAATGTACTCTTATAATGGTCTTCTTGATCTTTGTTTGTCATTTCTAATAAATCCATCTAATTTTTAAAACTATCCATGAACTCCAGAAAAGAAGAACTAGAGAAATTCAGGAAGTTCAACGGCCCACTTATTGATGTTAGGAGTCCAGGAGAATATTATAAAGGACATATGCCAAATTCTATAAATATTCCGTTATTTGATAATGAAGAGAGATCAATAGTAGGAACTGTATATAAAAATTATGGTAGACAAGAAGCAGTAATAAAAGGTTTGGAATTTTTAGCCATAAAAATTGAGAATATTATTAATAAGTTATTTGAAGTTATAAATGATCATCAATTGACAAGTCATAATTCACAATTTAGTGATCCCACTTTAAAAATCTACTGTGCCAGGGGTGGAATGAGATCTCAAAGTATATGCTGGCTTTTAGAAAAATACAATCATAGAAGTGTTACTTTAAAAAATGGCTATAAAAGCTACAGAAAATGGACTTTAGATATCTTTAATAAAAAATGGAAAATAGTTGTTATGGGAGGAAAAACTGGAACTGGTAAAACTAAAATATTAAAATTACTTCGTGATAATAATTATCAGATCATTGATTTAGAGGGGTTAGCTAACCATAGAGGAAGTACTTTTGGTGGACTAGGTATGAAAGCACAACCTTCAAATGAACAATTTGAAAATGCCATCGCAGAGGAATTAAAAGGTTTTATAAAAAATAAGAAAATATTCGTCGAATCTGAAAGTGCAAATATTGGAAAATGTAAAATACCTCATGAGTTTTTTAATCAAATGAAAACAGCAGAGAGAATTGAAATAAAAAAAAGTGAATCAAATCGTTTAGAGGAATTAATTAAAACATATAGTATTTTTGAAGAAAAAGATCTTATAGAAGCTGTTTTAAGAATAAAGAAAAGATTAGGTCCACAAAGAACAACAATTGCAATCGAGTCAATTAAAAATAAAGATTGGAAATTGGTTTGTAAGTCTGTTTTAGAATATTATGATAAGTGCTATGACTATGAAAAAACAGGGGTAAATAATATCAAAACATTAAATATGACAGATATCTTTGACGACCAAACAACATTGAGATTAATAAAGGAATATATGAAATCATAAATTTTAACGAAATATGCTTTTATTATCTACAATATAAAATTAACTTTTAAATTATTATGGCAGAAAATAAATTAGCAAAAATTCAATTTTATGAGGGAACTGATGAACCAGTTGTTCCAGAAATTAGATTAACAAGAGGTAATGATGGTACAACTGGACAAGCAATATTTATATTCGAAAAACCTCAAGCATTATCTTCAATTGCAGATGGTGAGATTACAGGAATGAGAATGATTGATACCGAAGGAGAAATTTTAACCAGAGAAGTTAAAGTCAAATTTGTTGATGGTGAACCAATGTTTTTAGAGGGAACCTATATATGGAAAACTAAATCAGATTTTGATAGATTTATGAGGTTTGCTAATAGTTATGCCAAATCAAATGGATTAGGATACTCTGAGAAGAAGTAAATAGATTATGAAAATTGAATCGTTCCTTCTATTTTAAATTTTCTGTTGTAATAATAAGTTTCTTATTAGTCTGGACCTTGAGGGATTTCATTCTTTTAATAATTTGTTCATTAGTAATATCGAATGTAGTTAGTAATTTATGTAACCAAATACAATCCATTTTAAAATTACCAAGATTTGTTTCCTTATTGATTGTTCTAGTAGGAATATCATTCATGATATTTGCTATTTCTATCATTGTATTACCCCCATTCATAAGAGAATTTAATGAAATATTAATAGAGATACCAAATGGATTATCAAGAGTTAATGAATTGGTCAACTCTAACCTAAATAAATTCAACGATCTACTTTATGGTAAAGAATCTGAGAGGATAGTAAACATTTTCGACCTTGTTAATGATGTAGTTCCAATTCCAGATGGCGCTACTATTGCCAAAGCAATTCAAGAAAGTTTTATAAATATAATTAATTTAGCTGGAAACCTCGGATCTGGATTTATAAGAGTAATCTTTGTATTAGTTGTAAGTTTTATGATATCCATTGAACCGAAAGCTTATAAAGAGGGAGTACTCTTTATAGTTCCTAAAGTTTATCGAAATAAATTCAGGATTATATTAGATAAGTGTAATATTGCATTAACAAATTGGACTTTTTCTATAGTGATAAGTTCAATATCAGTAGGTTTATTATCTTTAATAGTTTTATCAATTTTAGATGTTAAATATGTAGTTTCAAATGCAATTATAGCAATGATCTTAAACATAATTCCTAACATAGGACCAGTTTTAAGTGGAATATTTCCTATCTCAATCGCACTTTTAGATAACTTTTGGAAACCAGTAGCTGTTTTTGGGGCTTATATCATAATTCAAAATATAGAGAGTTATATAATAATGCCCTCTATTTTGAAGAAGAAAACAAATTTACTTCCAGGATTAACATTAATATCTCAATTTGGATTTACTTTCATCTTTGGTCCTTTAGGATTAGTATTATCTTTGCCAATTGTAGTAGTAACACAAGTATTAATTAAAGAGCTAATTAATGATAATTAAAGACTTTTATTTAGTTAATTTCCTATACAAATATGGATAAGAAAAAAGTATAAAGAAGGAAAGAGGATGTTTAGAGAATGCAAAATATAAGGAATTAAATGTAAAATGATCTATTAGTATTCTTAATTCTGTAGATAAATCAATTAACACTAAAGAAAATAGAAGAATTAAATAGTAATTTATTTTCATTAAATTACTCCCTTAGTTTAATCTTTAATTAGAAATGAAGGTGCTAGTAATATACTTGAATAACTACCTATTAAAATTCCTAGGGTCAAAGATACAGAAAACCAAAATAGCGAATATGAACCAAAAATTATTAGTGTTAGTAGAGGTATTAATGTTGTAATACTAGTAAAAAATGTTCTTCGAAAGGATTCATTAACAGAAATTTGGATTATTTTATTATAGTTATCTGAATCTTTCTTTAGATTTTCTCTAATCCTATCAAAAATTACAACTGTATCATTTACCGAATAGCCCGCAATTGTTAATAAAGAAACGGCAAACAAACTATTTACCTCAATAGACAATAGGACACCTAACCAAGAAAAAATTCCAAAAACAATAAATAAATCATGGAATAAAGCTAATAAAGCAAACAATGCATATTTCTTATCAAATCGAATAGAGATGTATAAAGATATTGCAAATAAAGAAACTAATAAGGAGGTGGCACAATTTGTGAGAAGTTTTTTGCCAAGTTTTGGACCTATTATTCTAGAGTTTTTACTGTCATAATTTAAAGGACCTAAGATTTTATCAACATTAGAAATCAAATCATTTGATTCTTCAATAGTTAAATAAGGAGTCCTAATAGAAATTAAACTATTATCATTTTGAATTTGTAATTTAATATTGTTTAGAAGATTTTTATTATTTGAAAAAGTTCTCAGTTTTTCAATAACTAAATCAGGGGAAATATTTTCACATTCTTCTTTACAACTCCTCTCAATTCTTAATTCATTACCACCAATAAAGTCCATTCCAAGATTAATAGGTTTTTTGAATGAAGTGTTAAAAGATGAATATAAGATTCCTATTAAACTTAACAAAATAAGAAAAGATGAAAATCCAAATATTTTATTTTTATTTTTAATTAAATTAAAACTAAATGATGTCATGAACTAGATAATTAATAAATTAAAATTAGAGGGGTTTAGATTTACTTAAATAAAGATTTTTTTGTCTTAAAGATTGATAAGTAGTTAAAAATCTTAAAATAGTTTTGGAACAATTTAACGAGGTAAATAAACTTATAACAACTCCTAGACCAAGAGTTGCAGCAAACCCCTTTACAAAATTAGTTCCTAATAAAAACAACACAAAACAACTTACAAAGGTTGTAATATGTCCATCGATAATAGACGAATTAGCTCTTTGAAACCCACTATCAATTGATCTTATAAGAGTATTTCCATTTATAAGTTCCTCTCTAATTCTCTCAAAAATTAAAACATTTGCATCCACAGCCATACCAATGCTTAAAATTAATCCAGCAATTCCAGGTAAAGTTAATGTCACTGGTATTAAAGAATAAAGAGCCAAGTTAAAAAAACCATAAAAAATCAAGGAAATAACAGAAACAAAACCTAGAATTCTATAGTTAAAGATCATAAATATTCCAACAAATATCAATCCACAAATAGCAGCATAAAGACTCTTAACAATATTTTTTGAACCAAGTAAAGGACCAATAGTATTAGTTTCAACAATTTCAATAGGTAAAGGTAAAGAACCACCCTTAAGTTGAACTTCTAATTCTCTGGCGTTTTCAGCTGAAAAATTTCCACTTATCGTTGCTGATCCGCCGGTAATACCAGTATTTATGAATTGGCTTCCAACACTAGCTTCACTAATAGATTCTCCATCAAGAACAATAGACAAAAGTTTATCTGTGCCTGCAATAGATTTTGTAATTTCAGCAAATTTTTCACCACCATCATTACTAAAGGATAATGAGACTTCCCAATTATTATTAGTTTGCTCTTGCCTTCTACCAGCATTTATTAAATCCTTGCCTGATAAGTCAGTTTTATTGAATAGATTAGCAATTTCATTACTTATAAATTTTTTAGTTTCGACCAATCTCTCAAATAATTGCTGCTTATTAGAAGAATAATTTATCTCATTTTCAATAAGAGTAAGATTGTCCATAAGAAGTAAAGACTTCTCTTCATTTCGTTTATCACCAATTTTGAATTGTTCAATTAAATCATTAAGTTTAAATCTCTGCAATTGCAGATTTTTTAATTGAGAATTTGTATTTTCTTTTTGAGTTCTAAATTCTAATAAAGCAGTTTTTCCTAATATCCTTGATGCAGACAAAGGGTTTTGTTCACCTGGTAACTCCAAAATTAATTGATCACGTCCTAATGTTTGTAAATTAGACTCTGCAACTCCTAAATTATTCACACGTTTATCTAAAACTGCATTAACAGCCTCTAATTCTTCTTTTGAAACTTTCCCCTCTTCTTTAATCAATTGAAGAGTTAGTTGAGAACCTCCTTTTAAATCAAGACCTAATTGTAGTGGGAAATTAATTAATAAGTAAATAGAAAAAGTAAGTAGAAAAATAATAAAAAAAAGCCAACCTTGCCTTCTTTTCATTTCTTAAATACTCCCATTGATTACTTCTTCGACTTTCTCTACTATTTGATGTGGTTGAATTATTGTTAAATTCTCTAAATTTCCATTATAAGGAGTAGGAATATCCTGACTAGATAATCTTATAGGTCTAGTATCAAGATCATCAAAACACTCTTCGGTAATCAAAGCAATTAATTCTGCTCCAATACCTCCAGTCTTCATACACTCCTCAACAATAATTACATTATTAGTTTTTTTAATTGATTTTGAAATTGTTTTCATATCAAAAGGTTTTAAACTAATCAGATCAATTAATTCCACATCAATATTTCTCTTATCTAAATCTTCAATAGCCTTTAAACAATGATGTCTCATTCTTGAATAAGTCAATATAGTAATATCTTTACCCTCTTTGACTAAATCAGCTTGATCTAAGGAACAGATATAATCTCCGTCAGGCAATTCCTCAGATAAATTATATAAAAGGACATGTTCAAAAAATAGAACAGGGTTATTATCTCTTATAGCTGCTTTCATTAATCCCTTTGCATTAGTAGGAGTGCTACAAGCAACAATCTTAATCCCAGGAACTGCGTGAAAGTAAGCCTCTAATCTTTGACTATGTTCAGCACCTAGCTGTCTCCCGACACCTCCTGGGCCACGAACAACAGCGGGGATTTTATAATTACCGCCACTTGTGTATCTGAGCATACCCATGTTGTTGGAAATTTGATTAAAGGCTAATAGTAAAAATCCCATATTCATGCCTTCAACTATTGGTCTCAATCCTGTCATGGCTGCACCAACGGCCATACCAGTAAAACTATTTTCAGCGATTGGGGTATCTAAAACTCTTAATTCTCCATATTTTTCATAAAGATCCTTAGTGACCTTATAAGAACCACCATATTGACCTACATCTTCTCCCATAATGCAAACGTTTACATCATTTGCCATCTCTTCATCAATTGCTTCTTTCAAAGCGGTAAATAATAAAGTACTAGCCATGAGAAATTTCCTAATTCATCATATATATAAATTTATACCATCAAGGTTAATTTAACCTCCTTCTGCAAAAGTTATAAGTAGTAATATTGACAAAATCATGCCTGGAGAGAGCAAAAGTATTAAAAGGCCTAAGTCATGTAAAGACATTAAAAAGTTATAGTTTGATTTAATAATATTAGGATTTTATTTTTTTTTAATCAAAAAACTTCGAATAAATACAATAAAAAGACCTAATCCTATAAACGCAAATGAAAAAGTTAATAAGAAAGACAATCCAACAATCAATGTATTAATACTAGAAGATATACTTTGTACCATTTCAGATGAGTTTGATGGTTTGTGTAGTAAAAAGTAAATTGCAATCTTATTACTTAAAAAATACGAAAATATACAAAGTAAGAAACTTGTTAATGAACCAGTTAAAAAACTAAAGGGACCTTTTTCAGGAGTATTTTGAGTCTCAATATTTACTTTATTTATTGATTTTTGTTCATTATTCATTTTTAAAAGCTAATAAATAAATTTTTTTACAAAAAGGTAATACCGCTATTAATTGATTTACAGACCCACGCTTCGAATCCATTATTATTAAACATTTTATGATTTTGTTCAAAAACTTGAGTAGCTATATTTATATCTTTAAAAAGAGCAAAACAAGTTGGGCCAGATCCACTCATCGAATGTGTAAAACAACATTGCAAATTTGAAAGTAGATATAATGCTTTCTTTACAGATTCATTTTCTTTCTCAACAATAACTTGTAAATCATTTTTTACTTTTATCCTTTGCTCTGATAATTTTGGATCATTAAATCCATTAATTCTTAAATCATTTCTGATATTATTAATTTTCTCAGTTTCAGCAAAATATTTTGGACAAAATTTATGACTATATTTTTTATAAGTATCTTTAGTTGAGACCGAAATTTTTGGATTTTTTAAAAGTATTACGCCGTATTCAAATTGAGAGTTATATTTCTCAAGAATTTCACCCCTTCCAAAACAGAATTGGCAACCACCCTCTACAAAAAAAGGTACATCTGAACCCAGTTTTGCGGAAAGTAAAAGAATAGTATCGTAATCAAGATCCAAATCCCATAATTTATTAAGTCCAATTAATGTTGCGGCTGCATTACTAGAACCACCAGCTAAACCGGCACCGATAGGAATATTCTTTTTTAAAAATATATTAGCCCCTAATTCTTTATTTTTCGATAAATCCTTTATATAATTCGCTGCCTTTATTATTAAGTTATCATCATTAAGACTTAGATCTTTGCTATCAGACATTAATTTAATCTCACCAATTTGATTATTCTCAAATTCCATATAGTCAGAAAGATCAATATTTTGCATTATCATTGCTAATTCATGATATCCGTCCTCTCTTTTTCCTATAATTTCAAGATGGAGATTTATCTTTGCAGGTGATTTAACACAAATCTTAGTTGTAGATAATTTTGACATTTTATTAGTTCTTATCATTTATTTTAATACAAGCATCTGCAAGCTTAATCCATTTATTAATTGAAATATCTTGAGGTCTTGAATTAAAGCATATTTCAGATGATTCTGATAATTTCTTTATCTCACCCTCTGAAAGTATTGAATTAAGTGTATTTCTTATCATTTTTCTTCTTGAGTTAAATGAAATCCGAAGAAGTTTATCTAAATATTTCTCTAGGTCAAGATCTAATCGCATCTCGGGTCTCAATGGCTCAAAAACAACCAAAGAAGAAAAAACTTTTGGAGGTGGGTTAAAAGAAGATGGGGGTACATCACATATTCTTCTTATATTAGAAATGAGTTGCATTCGTACACTCAGAGCTCCTGCGTTTGTATTGCCATCCTTAGCTAAGATCCTATCTACAACATCCTTTTGCATTAAGAAAATTATTTTCTTGTAATTATTCTTTCTAATTATGCCTAATCTTCCTACGAAAATATCCAATATTGGACCTGTAATGTTATAAGGGATATTAGCGATCACTTTTGTAATTTTTTTATTTATTGAGTCAAGATTTGTTGAAAGAATATCTCCTTGTTGAAGTGAAAATTTTTTATCATTTTTAAATTTATTATTTAAAAGGGCAATTAAATCTTTATCCAATTCGACAGCATGTAATTTACTAATTTTCGAATCTAGCAATTTCGAGGTTAAAGCTCCTCTTCCCGGACCAATTTCTAGAATATAATCTTTTTCTTCAAGTTCAGCTACCTCTTTAATTTTCTCTAATATCAGATTATTAATCAACCAATGTTGTCCAAATCTTTTTTTTTGATAATGGTTCTTAAAATTCATCCAAAAGAGAATTAATATGTTTAAATTAGATATATATTTTATATCTTTATCAAATAGTATGGGTCTATCAAAAAGAAATTTAGGTAAACTCAATACTTTTATTAAAAGAAATAATTTAGATAGCAATAATCATTCAACTAAAAATCATCAAGAACCTAATAATTATATTAAGATTGAAGATCCATCTGAAATTTTTTATTCCATAATCGATAATTCTAAAGATATAAATGAGACATCTGAAGAAAATCTATTTTTAAAAAAAAGTGAGGATAGTTTTCATAATTTAAATTCTAGAAAAACTAATCAATCAATGAATCTATCAACCGAGGAAGAACTATATGACGAATTTAATTATCTTCTTGATGAATAAAGAAAGTTTTCTTTTTTTCTATGCTTCAAACTAATAGATTATCAATAAATGCTATTGGTAAAATAAAAAAAAATTGGATAAGAGAAGGAATTAATAATTACAAAAAAAGAATGCCTGATCTTATTATTAATGAATCTAAGAGTTTTAATATAGATAATGTTAGAGCTAATAACATTATTATTTGCCTTACTGAAGAAGGACAATCCTTTAATTCAATTGAACTAACTTCCTTACTTTTAAATTTTAAAAATAAAAAAATTAATTTTCTTATTGGAGATGCAGATGGAATCCCTTCAGATATTAAAGATAAATCAAATCTTTTACTAAGCCTCTCTCCCCTTACTTTTCCTCATGAACTTGCAAGATTAATTCTTATCGAACAAATTTATAGAGCTATTTCTATTTCTAATAATTCGCCTTATCATCGCGCCTAAACAGAAGATTTAAGATTAATACATAAACCTCCTAAAAAAACACAATTTTAAATTTTTAATATATAGTATATATGTACTATATGCAAGAATTTTGTATTCTTTTAAAAAGATGAAGATTCCATTATTAAGTGATTCGGTCTCAGCGGGTTTCCCCTCTCCTGCAGATGACTATATTGAGGAAAATATTGATTTGAACGAGCATTTAATATCTAATCCTTTTAGTACTTTTTTTCTTAGAGTCAAAGGAGACTCAATGATCAATTCAGGAATTAAAGATAAAGATTTAATAATAGTAGATAAGAGTCTAACTGCTAAACCAGGTAATATTATTATTGCGATGATAGATGGAGAATTTACGCTAAAAAGATTATCCATAAAAAATAATGAATTATATTTAAAAGCAGAAAATCATAAATATCCAGACTTCAGTTTTAGAAATCATATTGATATACAAATTTGGGGAGTTGTAATCTATTCAATACATAGTTACTTATGAAAAGTAAAAGCTCAAGTACCAAAGCGATAGCTCTTATAGATGCCAATAATTTCTACGCATCTTGCGAACAAATTATTAATCCCAATTTAAGGAATAAACCAGTAGTGATTTTATCTAATAATGACGGATGTATTATCGCAAGAAGTCCTGAAGCTCGTGCTTTGAAAATAAAAATGGGAATTCCTTATTTTAAAGTCAAAGAAAGTTTGAATAACTTAGGTGTCGCAGTCCTAAGTTCCAATTACTCGCTCTATGGTGATATGAGCAAGAGATTAATGAATTTATTAAAGGACTATTCTGAAGAGATAGAGATTTATTCTATTGATGAAGCCTTTATCTCAATTCTTAGACCTAAAGATAAGAACTTAAATCCTTGGGCAAGAAAAGTAAGGTGCTTAATATATCAAAATCTAGGAATAACTTTAACAATAGGAATAGCAGAAAACAAAGTAAGGGCAAAAATTGCTAATAAGCTAGCTAAGAATATAGATTCTTCCGCAGGAATATTCGATTTAGTTAGAATCTATAATGATAATGATTACTTAAGAAAAATTAGTGTAGAAAAGATATGGGGGATTGGTAAACAAACATCTAATTGGTTACAAAGCAAAGGTATTAAAAATGCAAGAGAATTAAGAGATATGGATGAAGATGAAATTATTAAGAAATTAGGGATCATTGGGAAAAGATTACAAATGGAATTAAAAGGTAATAAATGTCTTCCGATAGAAATAATTAAGAAGCCCAAAAAAGAGATTCAAGTAAGTAGAAGCTTTGGAAAACCAATCACAAAATTAGAAGATTTAACTCAAGCATTAGCAATTTATGCAATAAAAGCGTCCGAAAAAATGAGAAGTCAAAGCTTAAAATCATCTTTCATTACAGTATTTGTAAGAACTAGTCATTATACAAATCATCCTTATCAAAAAAGTGCTTATAAAAAACTTATAAGTGCAACAGATAACACAAGTACTATTTTAAAAATAGTAATTGCATTATCTAAAGAAATTTATACTCCAGAATATAAATTATCAAAAGCTGGAGTTTTAATGCAGGATTTAACTAGTTGCAAATATTTACAGCAATCAATTATCAATTGCAAATCGCAAGAGGAATCAAGAAAATCAATCCGTCTTATGAAGACAATTGACTGCTTGAATAAAAAATTTAATAATGAAGTAATTACATGGGCAATTGCAAAAAAACCACAAGAATGGGTAATGAATAGAAATTCATTAAGTTCTGGATCTACAACAGATATCACGAAAATTCCAAATATAATGATATAAAAATAAGTTATGGAATTTATATTATTTTTAAGCAAAATCGATAAGGAGATAATAGAGCTGATCAATAAATCAAATAATTCAATAGAAGAAAATACAGCTCTTTGCCTTATAGATAAAAAGTTTGTTGGTTTTTACAAAAGAAGAGAAAAAGCAATAGTTATTTGCACTGAAAATGCTAAAAAATTAGGAGGATATAGAAAAGACAAAAATTACAATAATCACAAAACAAATCTT
>QCTC01000012.1 GCA_003211315.1 Prochlorococcus sp. AG-670-O17
TTTGAATATGATGAGGTAATGAATAATCAAAGAAAAGCAGTTTATAACGAGAGATTAAGAGTTCTAAAAGGTAATGATCTTAAGAAACAAGTCATAGGGTATGGAGAAAGAACAATGGAAGAAATTGTAGAAGCTTATATCAATCCTGATTTACCTCCAGAAGAATGGGATATTGATCAATTGCTTTCTAAAGTAAAAGAATTCATTTATTTATTAAATGATCTTCAATCAACAGATGTAAGTGTGTTATCTCTTGAAGAATTAAAAAATTATCTTCAAGAGCAATTACGTATCGCATATGATTTGAAGGAGGCTCAAATAGAGCAATTTCGTCCAGGTTTAATGAGGGAAGCTGAAAGGTTCTTTATACTTCAACAAATTGATAATTTATGGAGAGAACATCTTCAATCGATGGATTCTTTAAGAGAATCTGTAGGATTAAGAGGTTATGGTCAGAAGGACCCCCTGATTGAATATAAAAACGAAGGGTATGATATGTTTCTCGAAATGATGACTAATATGAGAAGGAATGTCATATATTCAATGTTTATGTTTCAACCTAAAAGTGAAAAAGAAACTAATAATTAATTCGAAATTAATCTTCTCCTAAGAATTCTATAATTTCCTTGTCTTTTAGATTTTGTGCATTGCCAACTTTAGAAATATCAATAGATTCTGAGTTTACCAAACATTGAAGGGCTTTTTGTAATTTTAGAATTTGGTTTTCAAGTTGATCTATCCTATCCATTAAATTTTTAATTACATTAGCTTCAGCATCTGGTAAAGCCGAGTGTGCTAAAGGATTTACTTTTACACCACTTTGATGAACTACTCTTCCTGGTATTCCTACAACAGTACTATTTTCTTCGACATTACGAACTACAACTGATCCTGCTCCAATTCTAGTATTTGGCCCAATTATTATTGAACCAAGAACTTTTGCTCCTGCCCCTACTACAACATTCTCCATTAAGGTTGGATGCCTTTTGCCATGATTTTTACCAGTGCCTCCTAATGTCACTCCTTGATAAAGTAAGCAATTATTACCAATTTCAGCTGTTTCGCCGATGACAACACCCATGCCATGATCTATAAAAACTTTTTTACCGATTTTGGCACCAGGATGTATCTCTATTCCTGTGAATAATCTATTTAAATGACTTAATAATCTCGGAATTAAAGGTAATTTTAATAGCCATAATTTATGGGCCAACCTATGAACGATGATTGATTGGAAACCGGGATAACAAAGAAAAATTTCTAAAATTCCTCTTGCTGCAGGATCTCTCTCTCTTATTATCTGAATATCTGACTTGAAAGTTCTTAGCATGATGGATTAATTAATAACTCCTATCTCTGTTTTTAAATGATTTATAGTTTGAATGCTCAAATAATTTTTTGCACATATAATTGTTGGTACTCTTATCAATTGCGAACGATTTTTTAACAGAGTATTTTCAATAACGGGCAAACTAGGCGCATCGCATACTATATGATTGGAAGCTTTTAAAAGGGCTAATAATCTACCACTATTATCAGAGTTGGTAGTCATGAGTACTATATCACTTCCTCTCATGCTATGTATGATAATCTCTGCCGCTCTTAATAGCCCTGGACTGATGCTTACAATACCCACACAACTCCCAAGTTTTAATTCTTTGATGATTTTTAATTCTTTTTGAAAGTCGCTCAAATCAACAGCAATAGCTCTAACCCCATATTTTTTCGCTAATTTTTCTAAGGGTTGTAAGAAATATCTACTTGTGACAATCGTCCCATTATCGGAATTGCAAAGAACTTTTTCTAATTCTTCCATAGGGACAACTTCCACTGGGACCTTGATGTTTGGAGAGAGGTCTTCTGCAATTAACATAGAGGCACCTATATCTTCCCGAGGGGTACTAACTATTATTTTTGATCCACATTTAATACGCCAATCAATTTCATTAGTCAAAAGATTTCTTATTTCTTGAAGAGTGCTTCCAAGTTTAATTAATTTATCTATTGCTTTTTTTGCCTCTAAATCAGGAGTTGTATTTATATTATTTTTTGAATTAAAAGATTTTTTAAAATCTTCTTTTTTAAGATTATCTCTAACATAAATCCCTGACCCTGCTATCGCTTCAACCACTCCGTCCGTTTCGAGTTGTCTGTAAACTTTACTTATAGTATTACGATGCAATCCTGTTTGCATAGCTAATTGTCTAGTGCTAGGCAAGCGATGACCTGGAGGATAATATCTAGCTGCAATCGCAAAGCAAATTTGATTATATAATTGTGTAGAAGCCGGAATATCAATTTCTTGTTGAATATTAAATCTCACTTTAGAAAAAACCTAATTAATTTCTTGTATGTGCATAATTAATATTTTAACATCCGTCGAAATTTTTGAATGAATTGTGTATTGTTAAATTGCCTTATTTTACCCTTCTTCTTTTTTTATTAAAGGTGTTTTTCTGGGACTTAAAAACATAATCATATTTCGACCTTCCCTCTTCGGCCTTTGTTGAACTTCTGACTGTTCTTCTAAGTCATTAGCCATTTTTAAAAGGAGTGTTTCTGCTAAATTTGAGTGCTGAATTTCTCTACCTCTAAAAAAAACTGTGCATTTAACTTTATCTCCTGATTTTAAAAATCTCACAGCTTGACCTATCCTTACATCATAATCATGCTTATCAATCTTATATCTCATTTTTACTTCTTTAACTTCAGTTTGGTGAGATTTTTTCTTTGTTTCTTTTGCTTTTTTTTCTTGCTCAAATTTATATTTTCCGTAATCCATAATCCTACAAACAGGAGGATTAGCTTTCTCGCTTACTAAAACTAAGTCAAGTCCTCTTTGATCAGCAATTTCTAGTGCTTTTATTCTATCTATAACTCCTAGTTGCTTCCCATCTGAATCAACAACTCTTAGTTGAGGGTATTTTATTCTTTCGTTAATATTTGGGAGCTCTCTAACAGGAGCGCGGCGATCAAAGCGTGGACGTGGTGGCATTCAGTTTCTTTAAATGATTGTTTTGATGATGAAAAGATCTACTTACTTTATAAAGTTAGCGTAAAGCATACTTTATATTGATTATTGCATCTTTTAGTAGGTTTTTGTTATTAAGCCATATTGGATTGTTCTTATTACGAAACCATGTTTTCTGTCTCTTAGCAAATTGGATTGTTTTTGTTGTTGTTAGTTCAATAGCTTCCTCAATTTTTAAATTTTCCTTTATTACATCCTTGGCTTCTTTATATCCAATCGTTTCTAGCAAAGGTAAATTAGGTCCATATTGATTAATAATATCTTCGGTCTCATCTATAATTCCCAATTCAAACATATTTTTTGTTCTTTCGAAAATCCGTTCTTTTAAATCTTCTCTATCAAGAGCCAATTCTAATATTCTCCATGGGGGAGGGTTTTGGAATTTTTGAGATGACATTGGTTTACCTGTTACATAAAAGACTTCTAAAGCTCTTATTGTTCTAACTTGATCAGCATAATGAATTTTTTTAGTTAAGCCTGGATCACAAATTTTTAAAAGTTCCCAACATTTTTCTTGACCTAATTTTTCGAATTGTGACCTTAAAGCTTTTTGAGGGGGTACATCGGGAGCAAAGAATCCCTTAATTATTGCATTCATATATAGTCCGCTGCCGCCCACTAAAAAGGGAATTTTTTTTTGATTTAGTTCTTGATTTATTGATTTTGTAGCAATTTCTTGAAATTGTTTTGCATTTACTTGGCTAGAGGGTTCTTCAAGATCTATTAAAAAATGCTTTATTGTTTTTTGTTGTTCTTTAGTTGGCTTTGCTGTACCTATGTCCATAGATCTATAAAGTTGCCTCGAGTCGACATTATGTATTTTGATATTAAAATATTTAGCAATGTCGATTCCTAGCTCAGTTTTGCCACTCGCTGTAGGCCCGATTAAAACTATTACTAATGGTTTTGGAGGGGACATATGTGATTTTTGGGAAGAAATGTTGGATTTATATGATTAAAGTGATTAAATTTTGCATTTACTTCAAGCCTTTCTCTTATACCGATGGTAAATTTAATGAAACCCCTTTTAAAAATACCATTTTAAAAGTTTTATTTTATTTTTATATAAATGAGTGAGGAAAAAAAATCTAATAAAATCTCCAATGACTATGGTGCTGATCAGATACAGGTTTTAGAGGGTTTAGAACCCGTTCGTAAACGACCAGGAATGTATATTGGTTCGACTGGCCCAAGAGGATTGCATCATCTAGTTTATGAAGTTGTAGATAATTCTGTAGATGAAGCACTAGCCGGTCATTGCGATCATATTGAGATTGTTCTTAAAGATGATGGATCAGCTTTGATTTCTGATAATGGGAGGGGTATTCCTACAGATATACATCCAAGAACAGGAAAAAGTGCTCTGGAAACTGTTCTTACTGTTCTTCATGCAGGAGGAAAATTTGGAAGTGGTGGATATAAGGTTTCTGGTGGATTACATGGTGTCGGAATATCTGTTGTTAATGCTCTAAGTGAGTGGGTGAATGTTACTGTTTTTAGAGATGGTAGTGAGTTTAATCAAAAATTTGAGAAAGGAATTGCAAAAGGTGAATTAAAATCTCAAAAACAGCAAAATAGATCATTTAGAAAAGGTACAACAATTTGTTTTAAGCCAGATTCAACGATATTTACTGATGGTATTTACTTTGATTATGCTCTTTTATCCTCAAGATTAAGAGAATTGGCTTATCTTAATGGAGGTGTCAAAATTATATTTAGAGATGAGAGGCAAAAATTATCGGATGGTTCTTTCAAAGAAGAAATCTATTTATATGATGGGGGCATTAAAGAATATGTTGAGTACATAAATAAAGAAAAGGAATCCATCCATTCTGAGGTTATCTATGTTGATTCACAAAAAGATAATGTTTTCGTAGAGGCAGCTTTACAATGGTGTTCGGATGTTTACTCAGATAATATATTAGGATTTGCAAATAATATCAGAACAATAGATGGAGGTACACATATAGATGGCTTAAAAACAGTATTGACCAGAACTTTTAATGCTATTGCGAAAAAAAGAGGTAAAAGAAAAGAAGTGGATAAAAATTTGTCAGGAGAAAATATTAGGGAAGGTTTGACGGTCGTATTATCTGTAAAAGTTCCTGATCCAGAATTTGAAGGTCAAACAAAGACAAAATTGGGCAATACTGAAGTAAGAGGTATTGTTGATTCACTCATAGGAGAATCATTAATAAAGTATATGGAATTTAATCCTAATGTTTTTGATTTAATTTTAGAAAAAGCAATCCAATCTTTTAATGCGGCAGAAGCAGCGAAACGAGCGAGGGATTTAGTAAGGAGAAAAAGTGTTCTCGAGAGTTCAACTTTACCAGGTAAATTGGCAGATTGCAGCTCAAGAGATCCCTCAGGTTCGGAGATTTATATAGTTGAGGGTGATTCCGCTGGAGGTTCAGCTAAACAAGGAAGAGACAGGAGATTCCAAGCAATTTTACCTTTGAGAGGAAAAATATTAAATATTGAAAAAACAGATGATGCAAAAATATATAAAAATACAGAAATTCAATCACTAATCACTGCTTTGGGATTGGGTATAAAGGGTGAAGAGTTTAATGTTAATTCTCTTAGGTATCATCGCGTTGTAATAATGACTGATGCAGACGTAGATGGGGCACATATTAGAACATTATTATTAACGTTTTTTTATAGATATCAAAGGGATCTTGTTGAAAAAGGGTTCATATACATTGCATGTCCCCCTCTATATAAAGTTGAAAGAGGGAAAAATCATAAATATTGCTATAACGAAAATCAATTGAAAGAAACCATAGAAGATTTTGGAGAAAAAGCTAACTTTAATATTCAAAGATTTAAAGGTTTAGGTGAAATGATGCCTAAACAATTATGGGATACAACAATGAATCCTCAGACTAGAATGATGAAAAGAGTAGAAATTGAAGATGCTTTAGAAGCAGATAGAATATTCAATATTTTGATGGGAGATAAAGTTGCACCAAGAAGAGAATTTATTGAAACTCATAGTTCGAACTTAGATATGGCGACATTAGATATATGATTAAAAATGTGATAAAAAATATTTGTTTAATCGGATTCGCTCTAGTGGGTCCAATTACCTTACCTGCAGGAGGAATACAAAGGAATTTATATGAACACAATATCTTTAATAATTCTAAAGAAATCATATTAAATGCAAATTGTTCACTTTATACTTTTCCTCAAATTAACGCTAAAAAATTGTTAGTGCTTGATACAGGATCTTCATTATCAGTTTTACAAGATTGGGTAGTCAACGAGGATAATACTTGGGCACGAGTAGAATTGCTAACAAATCAATTTCTTGAAAATCCTAATAGAACTAAAAGGGGTTGGATTAAAATATAGAGTTTGGAATTAGATGGTGTTATTCATATTGTAGTAGGAAGTACTTTTGGGTTAGTTGTAAGAATGTTTATAAAATATATTTCTGGAAGAGAGAAAGTATTTTCTTCTAATAACATTTTAATAGTGAATATTTTAGCCTCGTTATTTTTAGGTATGTTCCTAGGTTCAAATATAACAAATAAGAATTTAATATTATTTTTTTCTGTTGGGTTTTTAGGGTGTTTAAGTACATTTTCATCTTTTATATATCAGTTATTCAAGTTGATCCAAGAAAGAAAATATTTAAGCTTATTGATTTATTATACTGAAGTTTTAATACTATCTTTTTTATTTTTTTGTTTAGGATATTTTATTACTTTAACCTACATAAATTGAATAAAAAATATTTATTAACTTTATTATTAACAGCATATTTTGCAACCTTTTTAAGGTTTTATATAAATAATTATTTTGTTATTTCTTTTGTAGGTTCTTTTGTATATGGTTTTTATGTTTCTAGGTCAATTAGTAATTCGAAAAGAGAAATTCTATTAAGTGGTTTCTGTTCTTGCTTTACATCTTTTAGTGGTTTTGTTCATTTTTTATATCAATTTATCATCCAAGGTTACTATTTAAAGTTATTTGTTTATTTGAATGTAATTGTTATTTTGAATTTAATAGTAATGTATATTGGTTTTCAATTAAGTAGAAAAATCACTTAATTTTTATATAATATTTATGTTACTTCGATTAAGAGCAATATTATGGAAGAAAATAATAATCTCGAGGTAACAACCTCTCTATCTTCGGATTTAACTAATCGTGGAAAGATAACAATTCAGCTTGAGGAATTACTAGTTGCAGGAAATTATGATGAAGCCAAATTATTATTAGAACCTTCCCAGCCCGTTGATATTGCTGATGCAATTGGTAGCCTTCCCTTAATACTCCAGGCTCTCGCGTTTAGGTTATTAAAAAAAAATGAGGCAATCGAGGTTTATGAATATTTAGATCCAATAGTGCAGCAAACATTATTAGATAGACTTCGTTCCGGAGAAGTTTTGGAAATAGTTGAAAAAATGTCTCCTGATGATAGGGTTCAACTTTTTGATGAATTACCTGCGAAAGTTGTAAGAAAATTTTTATCAGCACTAAGCCCCGGTGAAAGAAAAGTAACAGCGGAATTATTAGGCTATGAGCCAGAAACAGCAGGTAGATTAATGACTACTGAATTCATAGATTTAAAAGAAAAGCAAACTGCTGAGGAAGCTTTGGCTTTAGTAAGAAAAAGGGCTGCATTTACAGAGACAATTTATAGTTTATATGTCACGGATCAAGAAAGGCATCTAACTGGAATTTTATCCTTAAGAGATCTTGTTACCGCAGATCCTAGTAGGCCTATTGGTGAGGTCATGACAAAGGATGTCGTTAATATATCAACAAATACTAATCAAGAGGATGTGGCTAGAGCAATTCAAAGATACGATTTTTTAGCTCTTCCAGTCGTAGATAAAGAAAAAAGATTAGTTGGAATTGTTACTGTGGATGATTTGATAGATGTTATTGAACAAGAAGCTACTCGAGACATTTATGCTGCAGGCGCTGTTCAGCTTGGTGATGAGGATGATTATTTTCAAAGTGGTTTATTTACAATTGCTCGAAGGAGAATTCTATGGCTATTGATTTTAGTTTTAGCTAATGGTTTAACTACAAAAGTTATTGCAATGAATGATCAGATTTTAAAAGAAATTGTTTTACTAGCTGCTTTTATCCCATTGCTTATCGGTACTGGAGGAAATGTTGGAGCTCAAAGCTCAACAGTAGTTATAAGAGGTTTAAGTACTCAAAAACTAAAATCATTGGGAGCAATTAAGGCAGTGGTTAAAGAGGCTATAACTGGGGCTCTGCTGGGAATTTTAATGATGCTAGTGGTCTTTCCCTTCGCTTGGTGGCAAGGTGAGGGACCTTTAATCGCATCCGCTGTTGGAATTAGCTTGATTTCGATAACAACGCTTGCCGCAACTGCAGGAGCTATTCTTCCCTTACTGTTCGACAGGATGGGGTTAGATCCTGCTTTGATGTCTTCCCCCTTCATAACTACTGTGACAGACATTGCTGGCGTATTTATTTATCTTAGTACCGCAAATTGGTTGCTTAATTCTTCAGTTTTATAGAAAACCACTAGGTATTTATTCTCATTTTTATAGAATTGTGGATTTTTTTGTTTAACTTTACATTTCTTAATGGTATTGTTTACAAAACAACATTAACTTTTATGTCATCGGAAACATTAGTTGAGAATAAATTAGCTACTATTTCATCTTTAAAATCTAGCAACGATGTAGATTTAGTTAGGTCTTATTTGAGAGATATAGGTCGGGTTCCTTTACTATCACACGAGCAAGAAATAACTTTAGGTAGGCAAGTTCAAGAATATATGCAAGTTGAGAGAGCTGAAAATGAAATAATAGAATTGACAGATAATAAACCTTCAGCTGAAGAACTAGCCGAAAAGTTAAGTTTATCTACTTCACAAATCAAAAAAAGATTCAGAGCTGGGCAGCGAGCGAAAGAAAGAATGGTTGCTGCAAATTTAAGACTAGTTGTTAGTGTCGCCAAAAAATATACAAAAAGAAATATGGAACTACTTGATTTAATTCAAGAAGGAACAATAGGCTTAGTAAGAGGTGTAGAAAAATTCGATCCTGCTAGAGGTTATAAGTTTTCAACATATGCATACTGGTGGATTAGGCAGGGCATTACTAGAGCAATTGCTGAAAAAAGTAGAGCTATTAGATTGCCAATCCACATAACAGAAATGCTTAATAAGTTAAAAAAAGGTCAAAGAGAGTTGAGTCAAGAAATGTCAAGAACACCTACAATAAGTGAACTTGCCAAATTCGTTGAGTTACCCGAAGATGACGTGAAAGATTTAATGTGCAAAGCTGGTCAGCCAGTCAGTTTAGAAACAAAAGTAGGTGATGGCGAAGATACAGTTTTATTAGATTTGTTAGCTGGAGGAGAAGATTTACCAGATGAGCAAATCGAAATGGATTGTATGAGGGGTGATTTACATTCACTCCTTCATCAGTTACCTGATTTGCAATGTAGAGTTTTAAGGATGAGATATGGAATGGATGGAGATGAACCAATGTCCCTTACAGGTATTGGACGTGTTTTGGGTATTAGTAGAGATAGGGTAAGAAATTTGGAAAGAGATGGTCTACGAGGTTTAAGAAGACTAAGCGAAAGCGTAGAAGCCTACTTCGTCTCTTGAATAAATTCATAGATTAATTTATTAGTTTTCTCAGGATTTTCATCATGTGGGCAATGCCCAACATTCTTTATCACATCAAGCCTTTTTATATTATTAAAATTATTTTTCCATAATTTTGCTTCATCAAGTGACTCCCAAGGATCTTTTTCTCCCCAAATTAACTGAATTGGACAATTAATTTTATCAAAAAGATCTGTTGCAAGATAGTCATCAAAAAGATTAATGAATCCACGAAATGCCTCTTTCGAGTTTTTTCTTTGAGACGGACTATATAAAATTTCTATTAATTCTTCATCAATATTTTTTCCTGAGGGATATGCTTTTTTAAGGATTTGTTTTATAACTGCTGGATTGGCAGCCCTTTCAAAGAGAGTGTTACTAATAATTCTCTTACTCACTAATGTTTTTATTACTGGACGTAAAAAGTTCATTAAGATATCACTTTTTTTTAGCCTTTTATCATCCATTGTTCTTTGGGCACAGTCAATTAAAACAAGACCATGACATTTTTCTTTGAGAATTTCAGCAGCTTTTAATGAGACTACCCCACCTATTGAATTGCCTACTAGAAAAACAGGAGATTTAATTATCTCATTGCAAAATGAAGCTATTTGATCCCCCCATAAGTCAAAGGAATATTTAACATAATTTTCTTTGTAAGTTTCATAATCTAATAGAGCCCTAGGTTGGCTGCTTTCTCCAAAACCTAGTAAGTCAATTGAATAGCAATTATAAATATTTCCCAGATAATCTTGATTATGTCTCCAATGTCTCTTTGATGCTCCAAAACCATGAATTAATAAAATATTTAAATCATTATTGTATGACTGTTTTGATGAGGACCATGATATATCCCAATCTTTCCATTTCCAATTTTCGGATTTTTTAAAAGACATCTAGAAGAAAAATATTAATTAAACTTTAATTCAAAAAAAAAATATTCGTTTTTGATTAATTATTCTTAATTTAGATCTATTATTAGTACATGAAAAAAACAAAGGTTGTTTGTATTGGAGAGGCTTTAATAGATAGAATTAAGAATAAATCGAACCAAGAATTTACAGATTTTTTTGGAGGAGCACCTGCAAATGTGGCTTGCGCATTAAAAAAACTACAAATAGATTCAGCATTTATTGGATGTCTAGGAAATGATCAATTTGGTAAGAAATTTATTGAACAATTTAAAGAACTGGAGGTAAATATAAATTTTTTGCAATTGGCTAATAACCTTCCTACCCGTATAGTTAAAGTAAACAGAGATAACGCTGGAGACCGATATTTTTCAGGCTTTGATACATGTTCTAATACAGTTTTTGCGGATGAGGCTCTTGATAGGAATATAATCAAAAAAGACATAAAAAGTCTGGAAAAATTTTTCTTAAAAACAAAATATTTTGTATGTGGAACGAACATATTATCGTCTTCAATATCAGCAGAGTCTATTCACTTCCTATTAAATATGGCTAATAAATTTGATGTAAAGATAATAATTGATTTGAACTGGAGAGAGGTTTTTTGGGATTTTGCAACTTCTTCTTCAGAAACAAGTAAAAAGGAGAGAGTTGATTTAATTAGGAACTTTTTGAACTATGCTCATATTTTAAAGTTGGCGAAAGAGGAAGCAATTTTATTTTTTGATAATGAAAATCCTTTTGGAATATCTGAAAAAATGTTTAATCGACCTGATGTAATAATTACGGATGGGGCAAATCCTATTGTATGGTTTATAAATGGTGTGCACGGAATCACTAAAGTAGTTAATTCGACCAAAATTATTGACACAACTGGTGGGGGTGATGCTTTTTTAGCTGGATTAATTTCACAATTAATTGAGTTTAATTATCCTTCAAATGAATCACAAATACAAAATTGTGTTAGGTTTGCTAGTGTTTGCGGGTTATTAACTTGTCTTGGTGAAGGGGCGATTGAACCACAACCAAATTATTCAAAGGTTAATGAATTTTTTGGTTCCCAAATTTTATAATTTCTTCCAAGATTTGTAGCGTAACTTATCTCTATTTTCCAGAAATTATTCAAAACTGGTTTTATTAATTCTGGCCATTCAATAACCATTACAGCTTTATTTTGTATAGCCTCCTCTTCTTCAGATATGAAAAATTCTGTTGCCATTGAACTATTTTCTATTCTGTATAAATCCATGTGAATTAATGGAATTGTTCCTGAGTTATAATGATGAGATAAAGCAAATGTTGGGCTTGTAATATCTTCTTTAATACAAAGCCCATCTGCAATTCCTTGAACAAATGAAGTTTTCCCTGCTCCAATGGGACCTTGTAGTAAAATAATTGATCTTGGATTTAACCCCTTAGCGAATTTCCTTCCTAATTGGATTGTTTCTTTTAAATTTCCAACAAACACAAAACTATAGAAAAATCATTTATAGTTTAGATTATAAGAATACTCTTAAGAAATGGTTATTGCTAACTCGCTTAAAACATCTATACCAAACTACGTTATTACAGATATTTCTTTATCTGATTTTGGGCGTAAAGAAATTAAAATTGCTGAAACTGAAATGCCTGGATTAATGGCACTAAGAAGGAAGTATCATTCTGAAAAGCCACTAAAGGGTGCAAAAATAGCAGGAAGTTTGCATATGACTATTCAAACTGCTGTTTTAATTGAAACTCTTGTTGATCTTGGTGCACAAGTTAAATGGGCCTCTTGCAATATTTTTTCAACCCAAGATCACGCAGCAGCAGCGATTGCAAAACAAGGAATTTCTGTCTATGCAAAAAAAGGAGAGAGTTTGGATGAATATTGGCAATATACTCACTACATTTTAGATTGGGGTACAAATTCTCCTAATATGATTCTTGATGATGGTGGAGATGCAACAGGTTTATTGATACTTGGTAGCAAAGCAGAAAAAGATTTATCAGTTTTAAATGATCCTGGTAACGAAGAGGAAAAAGCTTTATATAAATCCATTAAGGCTAAATTGCAAGATGATAGTACTTTCTATTCTCGTATCAAGGCAAATATTATTGGTGTTACTGAAGAAACTACAACTGGCGTTGCCAGACTATATCAATTGCAAAAACAAGATGCTCTACCATTTCCTGCAATCAACGTAAATGACTCAGTTACAAAGAGTAAATTTGATAATTTATATGGCTGCAGAGAATCTCTAGTCGATAGTATTAAGCGTGCGACTGATGTAATGATTGCAGGAAAAGTTGCGTTAGTAATAGGCTTTGGTGATGTTGGTAAAGGATCTGCTCAATCATTAAGAGGACTTGGAGCAATAGTCAAAGTTGCAGAAGTCGACCCAATATGCGCTCTTCAAGCAGCTATGGAGGGATTTAGCGTTGTCACTTTAGATGATGTTGTAGAAGATATAGATATATTTGTTACTGCTACTGGTAATTATCAAGTCATAACTAACAATAATCTAGTCAAAATGAAGGATGAGGCGATAGTTTGCAATATTGGACATTTTGATAATGAAATTGATGTTGCATCCTTAAAAGACTATCCATGGGAGAATATTAAGCCTCAAGTAGATCATATTACTTTGCCAAGCGGGAATAAAATTATTCTTTTAGCAGAGGGAAGACTTGTAAATTTAGGTTGTGCAACAGGTCATCCAAGTTTCGTTATGAGTAATTCTTTTACTAATCAAGTATTGGCCCAAATCGAACTTTTCAATAAGTCAGACGAATACTCTAAAGAAGTCTATGTTTTACCAAAACATTTAGATGAAATGGTAGCTAGATTGCATTTAGATAAAATTGGGGCAAAGTTAACAAAACTAACTAAGGATCAAGCTGATTATATTAATGTTTCTGTTGAAGGTCCTTATAAACCAGAACAATATAGATATTAAATTTGAGTTTAATTTTTATTAATTTACTTACTTCTATTCCCGAATATATCAGTAAGGCTGTTGAAACAAATTCAACAATTGCTTATCTTACGATTTGCTTTGCGATGTTTTTAGAGAATGTCATCCCACCAATTCCATCAGAGTTAATAATGCCTTTAGGTGGTTTTTTTGTTTACCAACAAAAATTAAATTTTTATTTATTGGTTTTTTGGGGTTTATTCGGAACGGTAGCAGGCTCTATGCCTTGGTATTATTTGGGTAAATTAATAAATGAAAAGAGACTTTCAAACTTTTTTGATAAAAGGGGCAAATATATAGGAATAACTTCTAATGATCTTATTAAAAGCAAGAGATGGTTTGATAAATATGGGGTTTCATTAATTTTTTGGGGCAGATTAGTGCCTGGTATAAGAACATTAATTTCAGTCCCTGCTGGAATGGAACTTATGCCACTTAGTAAATTTTTAATTTGGACTAGTTTAGGAAGTCTAATATGGGTTACATTATTAACATATGCAGGATTTATATTTGGCGAAAATTATCAAATTATTGAAACTTATCTAGATCAAATTAAATATTTTGTTAAACCTATAATTATTCTGATATTACTTTATTATTTAATAAAGTTTTTTATGGGACTTTATAAAAAAAATAGACTTTAAAAAGGAATATCTCCAGAATTATTATTATTTGAAAAATTGCCATTATCTGTTTCTTTCTTAGAACTTAATAAATTTAATCTATCAACTCTAATAACTGGTTTAAATCTATCTTCACCTGTATTCTTATCTTTCCAACTATCAATTTTAAAGCTTCCTGTAATACCAACTAAAGAACCTTTTCTGACATAGTCAGCAGCTATTTGTGCTTGTTTTCCCCATATTTCTAAATTAAACCAGTCAGGTTCATCGCCTCTACTTATTCTATTGACTGCAAGAGTGAAGTTGGCCACTGTACTTCCAGATTCGAAATATCTCACATCCGGTTCTCTTCCAGCTCTACCAACCAAATTAATAGTGTTAATTTCCATAAGTTAGTTTTTTTTCATATTACTCATTTTTTTTCTTTGTGCTTAAAGTTTTGCAAGCTATTCATAACTAAACAAAAGATTTTTGAGAGGTATTGAGAAAATAGTTATATTATTTATTTAATAGAGTTCTTATTGTGATTTTTAACAGATTTAAATTTTCTAGGGATATTGGTATCGATTTGGGTACTGCTAATACTCTTATTCATGTATCAGGTAAAGGGGTAGTTCTACAAGAACCTTCAGTAGTGGCAATGGATCTTGAAGAGGGAGTTCCTTTGGCAGTAGGTGAAGAAGCAAAATTAATGCTCGGAAGAACCCCCGGAAATATAAGAGCTGTGAGACCTTTAAGAGATGGAGTTATTGCCGACTTTGATGCGGCAGAACAAATGATAAAAACTTTTATTCAAAAATGTAATGAAGGGAGGGGGATTTTAGCTCCAAGAATAGTCATTGGTATTCCGAGTGGGGTTACTAGTGTTGAACGAAGAGCAGTTAGAGAAGCTGGATTGGCTGGAGCTAGAGAGGTACATTTGATTGATGAACCTGTAGCTGCTGCTATAGGAGCTTCATTGCCTGTAACTGAACCAATTGGAACTATGATCGTTGATATTGGGGGGGGAACTACTGAAGTAGCAGTTTTAAGTCTGGGTGGAACGGTCTTAAGTGAATCTGTAAGAATAGCAGGAGATGAACTTAATGAATCGATAGCAATTTATCTTAAAAAAGTACACAATCTAGTTGTTGGTGAGAGAACTGCAGAAGATATTAAAATAAAAATTGGATCGGCATTTCCAGATGATGAATTTGATACTACTTCTATAGAAGTTAGAGGCTTACACCTTTTATCTGGCTTACCAAGATCTATCACCTTAACCTCTGGAGAAATTAGAGAGGCTATGGCAGATCCTCTTAACAAAATTGTTGAGGCTGTAAAAAGAACCTTGGAGCGAACTCCTCCTGAATTGGCGGCAGATATAGTTGATAGAGGCATTATGCTCGCTGGAGGTGGAGCACTTGTAAGAGGAATTAGTGATTTACTTAGTCATGAAACAGGAATTTTTACGCACATTGCAGAGAATCCATTGTTATGTGTAGTCAATGGTTGTGGAGTAGTATTGGATGATTTCAAAAAACTCAAGAGAGTTGTTGATACGCCTGATTTTATAAGGAATGCTATTAGAGATTAATTGAATGTTAGATATTCGACGAATATCAACTAATCGTTGGTGGAATAAAAAAAATAATTGGGGTTTATTTATATTTTTATTGTTCTTGTTTTTTGTGAGAATATCAAAAGGATCTTTGTATAAAGATTTTTATTATTTAATTTCAAAACCTTTCTGGCCAGGACAATTTCAAAGGGAAGTTTTAACTAAAAGTGTTGAACAAGAGTTCTTGATCAGGTTAAAACAGCTTGAGAAAGATAATAAAAGATTACGTGAAATTTTATCTTTACAAAGATCGTCTGATTCTGAAAGTATTTCAGCGAATGTAATTTCAAGAAAAAACGGAAGTTTTTGGAGGCAAATTATTTTAAATAAAGGAGCAAAAGACGGAGTAGAAATTGGCAATTTTGTTGTTGGTCCAGGAGGTTTATTAGGAAGAGTAGATAATACTTCTTTATTTACTTCGACAGTGAAATTATTAACTTCTCCTGAAAGTAAAGTAGGGGTTTGGGTTGAAAGGATTCAGATGCATGGATTATTAGTAGGTTCAGGAAATGATTATCCAAAAGTGATTTTTTATAATAAGGATATTGATATTAAAGTGGGTGATTTTGTTTTGTCTTCCCCTGCAAGCACTTTATTACCTCCCAATATTCCAATAGGAATTATTCAATCTGTTGATGAAGGATTCAAAGCAAAAAAAACAGCGAATATTTTGCTTTCAGGAAAACCTCAAGCAATTGATTGGGTACAAATCTTAAAAGTTGAAATTTAAATGGGAAATTACTTTAAAAGCAAAATTTCTTTAATTTCATTTTTATTTATACCAATAGTTTATTTTTGGGATCCTAATTGGTTGGAATTCTTAGGAGTTCAGCCTTATTGGCCTTTATTCTGGTTATTGCCTTGGTCGATGACTTATGGATCATTTAATGGGTCAATAATTGGTTTATTTTTAGGACTTATTTTAGATTCATTAAGTATTAATAGTAGTTTGACACAAATTCCTGGTTTGGTTTTATGTGGTATATGGTTTGGAAAGTTTAGTATTTCAAATAATTTTGTAGGGCATTTTAGATTTGGTTTAATTTGTTCTATTGCAAGTTTTTTTTGTGGTTCACTATATTTTTTTCAAATCTTGATCAAATATTGGTCTGATTACACGATTTTTTTGTATTTACCTAGTATCAAAAATATTTTTGCTCAAGTTTTTATTACCGGTTTATTAGCTCCATTATTTTGTTCATTACTCTTTAGGCTTTTCCAAGCATCAAAAGGAAGGGATAAATTAATTTAGCTTTATAGATAAATAAAAAATAATAATGGTGCTTTTCAATAATAAAATAATTTTGAAAATTTAAGGATTTTATCTTTTAGGGTACATAATGTTATATTTTTAATTGTTAGATTATATTAACAAGATGTTCAATGCAAAATAAATTTGCTTTGAAATATCAGCAAAAAAATTTCCCCCGATGTCAAAAGCAAGTATTTTAGTTGTTGATGATGAACCAGCTGTTTTGAAAGTATTAGTTACTAGACTTCAATTAGCAGGATATCAGGTACACCAAGCTACTAATGGAGAAGAAGCCCTTGAGGTTTTTCACAAAGAATCTCCAGATTTAATAGTTCTTGATGTGATGCTCCCAAAAATGGATGGATTTGCAGTTTGTAGAAGAATTAGAGCCGAATCAGTTGTACCTATAATATTTTTAACTGCCTTAGAGGCTATCTCTGAAAGGGTAGCCGGCCTAGATTTAGGAGCTGATGACTATTTATCCAAACCATTTAGTCCTAAAGAATTAGAGGCAAGAATAGCCACGATTCTAAGGCGTATGGGTCCTAGTATCACAGTTACGGAAACTAAGGAGGTTCCGTCTGGTAAAGGAGTAATGAAATTTGGAAATCTGGTAGTTGATACTAATAGAAGACAAGTTTCTAGGGCTGGAGAAAGAATTAGTTTAACTTACACTGAATTTAGTCTTCTTGAATTATTATTTGATGAACCAGGTAAGGTTGCTCCAAGAGCTGAAATACTAGAGCAGCTTTGGGGATATCCTCCAAGACGAGCAGCTGATTTGAGAGTTGTGGATGTTTATGTTGCTAGGCTTAGAGGTAAGTTAGAGCCAGATCCCCGAAATCCAGAGTTAATACTTACTGTCAGAGGAATAGGTTATGCTTCCCAAAGAGTTGGAGAAACAGCAACATCTTTGGCAAGTTGATCCTTATTCTGATAGCTTGATTAAATAAAACATAAATATTGAATTAAATTTTGTCTGAAATAAGAGAAGCTCGCTTATTGAAAGCTAATACACTGGTCAATAAAGGATTTGAACCCTATGCAGAAACTTTTAAAATCTCTCATAATACAAAATTTCTCATTGAGAAATTTAGCTATTTAGATAATGGTCAAGATTTTAACTTAAATGTTGCTATCGCGGGAAGAGTTTTAGCAAAAAGAGTGATGGGAAAAATTGCTTTTTTTACTATTACTGACCAAGAAGGGAAAATTCAGCTTTATTTAGAAAAAAAAATAATTGATGATTTTGAAATCAATTCAAAGCTACTTTCTTTTGAAGATCTCAAAGAAATTGTAGATATTGGAGATTGGATTGGTGTTTATGGAACTATTAAGAAAACTAATAAAGGTGAACTTTCAATAAAAGTATCCAAGTGGGAAATGTTGTCTAAATCATTACAGCCATTGCCTGACAAATGGCACGGTTTAACAGATATAGAAAAAAGGTATAGGCAAAGATACTTGGACTTAATAGTTAATCCTTTATCGAAAAATGTGTTTAAAACAAGAGCTAAGTGTATCAGTCTTATAAGAAGGTGGTTGGATGAAAAAAATTTTTTAGAGATAGAAACGCCAATACTTCAATCTGAGGCTGGTGGAGCTGAAGCTAGGCCATTTATTACTCATCACAATACTTTAGATATACCATTGTATTTAAGAATAGCTACGGAATTACATCTAAAAAGAATGGTTGTAGGAGGGTTTGAAAAAGTATATGAGTTAGGACGAATTTTTCGTAATGAAGGGATAAGTACAAAGCATAATCCTGAATTCACCTCAGTGGAGATATATCAAGCCTTCTCTAATTACATTGATATGATGAATTTAACTGAAGATCTGATCAGAAATATTGTATCAAGTTGTTGTGATTCTTTAGTTATAAATTATCAAGAAAAGGTAATTGACTTTTCAAAACCTTGGAAAAGAATATCAATGAAAAATGTTGTTATGGAATATACAGGGATTGATTTTGATTCTTTTAATGGTGATGTGGATAAAGCTATAAAGGATTTAGGGGAGATTAATATTCAAATTTCTCCTAAAATAAATAGCCTAGGCAGACTTTTAAATGAAGTTTTTGAGCAAAAGGTTGAATCTCAACTCGTAGAACCAACTTTTGTAATCGATTATCCAATTGAAATTTCTCCTCTTGCAAGACCCCAGCCTGAAAATAAAGAAATGGTTCAGAGATTTGAGTTGTTTATTGCAGGCCGCGAACTTGCTAACGCATTCAGTGAATTAATAGATCCAGTTGATCAAAGGCAGAGAATGCAATTACAGCAATCTTTGCGAGATGCAGGTGATCTTGAAGCACATTGTATTGATGAAGATTTTTTACAAGCTTTGGAAATAGGTATGCCACCCACAGGAGGTTTAGGAATTGGAATTGATAGACTTATTATGTTACTCACAAATAGTCCTTCAATTAGAGATGTCATACCCTTCCCATTGTTAAAACCAGAAATAACTTCTACAAAATCTGAAAAATCAACCTCGAATGAAGTAAAATAAAAATTGATCCAATACGAAATTTTTTAAATGAGTGGTGAACGTGTTGGTTTCCGCTTCAAGCACGCAGATGCAGTAGTGAAAAGAAATCCTCAAGGCCGATCAAGAAGAGGCTGGGTTATGGAACCTGTTGAACAAACTACGAGTAGAGGTACTAAAATGCCTGCTTATAGAATTCGCTGGAGAGATAGCGAAAGGCCTGAAACTGTTTTGCAGCATATGTTAATTGCTGATCCTGATCCTTCTCCCCCCCCTAATTCAGTAAGTTTAGACTCTGATTAAATTATCTTAAAGAATTACCTCTTTTATTATCTCTTAAGAGCAGTTTTTATTTCTCTTTTGATATCTTTTTGTTTATCGGCTTGTCTCTTATCATGCAATTTTTTGCCTTTACCAATACCAATGGTTAATTTTATCCATGAACCTTTTAAATAAATAGATAAGGGAATAATTGTTAATCCCTTTTTTTCAGTATTGTATTTAAGCTTTATAATTTCTTTTTTATGTAACAACAATTTTCTATTTCGTAATGGGTCGTGATTAAAAAAAGAGCCTACATTTTTATGTGGTGATATGTGAACATTTAATAAAATTATTTCACCATCTCTGAAAGAACAATATCCATCTCTTAAATTTACAGTGCCGTTTCTTATAGACTTTACTTCAGTTCCTAAAAGTTCAATTCCAGCTTCGATTGTTTCAAGTATTTCATACTGAAATTTTGCATATCGATTTTCTGAAATGCGTTTAAAAACCTCTTCTTTTTTTTTGCTTTGATTTACTTTGTTTGAAACTTTTGCCATTGTAGTTGTAAAAAATCTTTCCCCAAAGAACAATTGCCATTAATCTTTAATTATGGCAATAATTTCTTCAAGTTTAGATGAATCTAATATTCCTAGCTCAAGAAAAGAGCTGAGGTTAGTTGATTCTAAGATTATTGCTGAAGAAAAACTAAATAAAAATTTAAATTTAGCTCGACCAAATTCCTTTAATGAATTTATTGGACAAGAGCAAATTAAATCTTCATTAAAAATAGCTATAGATGCCTCTAAATATAGGCAAGAAGCATTAGAACATACACTCTTATATGGTCAACCTGGTTTAGGAAAAACTACTTTAGCGTTATTGATCTCTTATGAAATGAATAAAAAATGTAGAGTAGCAAGCGCACCTTCAATTGAAAGGCCAAGGGATATTGTGGGATTACTTCTTGGATTAAAAGAAGGAGATATTTTATTTATTGATGAAATTCATCGTTTAAACAAATTAACTGAAGAGCTTTTATATTCTGCAATGGAGGATTTTAGGTTGGATTTAACTATGGGAGCTAATAGAGGAGCTCGCTGCAGAACAATTAATCTGCCGAAATTTACTTTAATCGGGGCCACAACCAAACTTGCATCAATCAGTGCTCCATTAAAAGATAGATTTGGACTATGTCAGAAAATTGAATTTTATTCAAATAATGAATTGCAGCAAATAATTTTAAATTTTTCTAATTTGATAAATCTTCAATTAAAAAATGATGCTTGCTGCGCATTAGCCAAGATTTCTAGAGGAACACCAAGAATTGCATTGCGATTATTAAAAAGAGTAAGAGACTATGCTCAAGTTATAAAAAAAACTAATAAAATTTCTCTAGAAATAGTTGAAAAAGCTTTAAATTCTCAAAAAATAGATTCTAAAGGTTTGGATAACGTAGATAGGAAATACTTATCTTTTCTAAACTTTAATAATAATAATCCGATTGGCTTAGATTCAATCGCTGCAGGGATGGGAGAGGATTCTTCAATGTTAGAGTTTGTAGTAGAGCCATATTTAATTCAAATTGGGTTTATTATGAGGACGCCTCGAGGGAGACAACTTACATCTTTAGGAAAAAAATACATTAGTTCTAAAAATGAAAAATATTAAAAGGATTAAGCTTAATGTTCTATTAATTTGTTTTTTGATAAATATTTTATATGTTGCTCCTACTTATTCATTAAGTTCACGAGAAAATTTATTTAATAATGCTTTAAATTTAAGCTCTAGCGGAGATTTTAATCTTGCATTGAAGCAATGGAACAAGTATTTGGAATTATTTCCTAATGATGCAGCTGCTTTAGGTAATAGAGGAAATATTAAACTTGTTATGGGTGATCCTAAAGGCGCAATAAATGATCAAGACAAAGCGATTGATTTAGATCCTGATGAGGTCGATCCTTATATTAATAGAGGTATAGCGGAAGAATCTTTAGGAAAGTGGTTACAGGCAAAAAAAGATTATTTATTTGTAATCTCGAAAGATAATGATAATTTTTCTGCTTTATATAACTTAGCTAATGTTGAAGGATCTTTGTCAGATTGGCAGAGTGCAAAGAATTTGTTTTCAAAAGCTTCAGAATCAAATCCTGGTTTTGCAATGGCACGATCAAGTATGGCTTTGACAGATTACCAGTTAGGTAATTTAGAGGAGTGTGAAAAAGAATTGAAAAAATTGATCAGACGTTATCCAACTTTTGCCGATGCAAGAGCAGCTTTAACAGCCTTATATTGGTCAAAAGGGATCACTGGTGAAGCTGAAAGTAACTGGATTGCAGTTACGGAATTAGACTCTCGATATGCTGATGAAGAATGGTTGATAAAATTTCGAAGATGGCCTCAAAAACCAACTAAAGATTTAATGAAATTTCTAGCTCTGAAATAATAAATGGATAGAGATAAATTGTTAAACAAAATTGATTCATTCAATGATGAACTTATTAATTTGAGGAGGCACATTCATGCTCATCCAGAATTAAGTGGCTTAGAAAATCAAACGGCAATTTTAATAAGTGGTTATTTAAAAAATATTGGTTGGAGAGTTACAGAATCTATTGGAAGAACAGGGGTTGTAGCTGATTTTGGACCTAAAGATAAAGGTTTTATTGGTTTAAGAGTTGATATGGATGCTCTGCCAATATACGAGAACACTAATTTAAGTTTTTCTTCAAAAATTGATGGCGTCATGCATGCTTGTGGCCATGATTTACATACATGTATTGGTTTAGGGGTGGCGAAAATTATTAAGGATTTAAATCTTAAATTTGGGACAAGAATAATTTTTCAACCTGCGGAAGAAATTGCAAGTGGTGCTAGGTGGATGATTGATGACGGTGTGACTATTGGGTTAAAACAAATTTTGGGAGTGCATGTTTTCCCTGACTTGTTGGTAGGAACTATTGGTATTAAGGAAGGAAGTTTAACAGCTGCGGCAGGTGAACTTTCAGTTGAGATATTAGGAAAATCAGGCCATGGTGCCAGACCTCATGAAGGTGTAGATGCTATATGGGCAGCATCTAAAGTTATTTCTGGTATTCAAGAAGCAATAACAAGAAAATTAGATCCTCTAGATCCTGTCGTAATTACCTTTGGGAAAATAAATGGGGGAAATGCGTATAATATTTTGTCTGAAAAGGTGAATTTAACAGGAACAATAAGATGTACAAATTTGCAATTATTTAGGGATATGGGTGATTGGCTGAACTTTAATATTTCTTCTATCGCAAATAGTTGTGGAGCTGAAGCTAAAGTAAAATTTAGAGAAATAGTTCCACCTGTTAATAATGATTTAAAAATAAATAAAGTTATAAGGGATTCTGCTATTGGTATATTAGGTTATCAAAATGTAATTGAATTGCAAAAACCTTCTTTAGGAGCTGAAGATTTTGCTGAGTTTGTAAATAAAGTACCCGGAGCAATGTTTAGGCTTGGTGTTTCTAGTAAGAAAGGTTGTGCTCCACTTCATAGTTCAGAATTTGATCCGGATGAAAGAGCTATCAGTGTAGGAATTAAAGTAATAACTGAATCCATAGTAAAATTAAATAATTAATTTAGTAAATTTATATACATGAAATTTGAAAAAGCTTATATATTTTCACTTGTTGCACCTTTAATGATTTTGTTATCAATAGTAGGATTTATTTCAAGGAAACATAGTAAGAAGATTTTTTATCTCCCAATTGGTTTGATGGGGGTTTTTATAATTTCGGAGAAAGAATTTAGTAGAGTAATAAAGAGAAAAAAAATTTTAAAAAAAATAAAATCTTATAAACAATTTAAATAAAAATATTTTCTATATTTTAAGTAATATAAGATGACTATTTTTTCAAAAAGAGCTAAATTTTAACTAATACTAGGGGTGCTAAGAAAATAACTTAGCTGAGATCATACCCTTCGAACCTGAAACAGTTAAAACTGACGAAGGAAAGTTTCTATTTGATCGAACTCTAGTAATAAACAATTTAAATTTAAAAGTCATGAGAAATTCCTGGATAAAGCCACGCCTTGGACAAAAAAACATTACTCAAATGAATTTCGCTAGAAATGGAAACATAACTGAAGAAATGAACTACGTTGCTCAAAAAGAAAATCTTCCACCCTCATTAATTATGGAAGAAGTGGCTAGGGGAAGATTAATAATTCCAGCAAATATAAATCATCTAAATCTTGAACCAATGGCAATTGGTATTGCTTCTAAATGCAAAGTAAATGCAAATATCGGTGCTTCTCCTAATGCAAGCGATATTAATGAAGAAGTTGAGAAGCTTAAGTTAGCAGTGAAATATGGTGCTGATACAGTTATGGATTTATCTACAGGAGGAGTAAATCTTGATGAAGTTAGAGAATCAATTATAAAAGAATCTTCAGTCCCTATTGGAACTGTTCCAGTTTATCAAGCTTTAGAAAGTGTTCATGGCTCTATAGAAAGATTAACAGAAGATGATTTCTTGCATATTATTGAAAAACATTGTCAGCAGGGGGTTGATTATCAAACTATTCATGCTGGTTTATTAATAGAACATTTACCTAAAGTAAAAGGAAGAATAACTGGTATCGTAAGTCGAGGTGGAGGAATTTTAGCTCAATGGATGTTGCATCATTTTAAGCAAAATCCCTTATATACAAGATTTGATGATATTTGTGAAATTTTTAAAAAATATGATTGTACGTTTTCTCTGGGAGATTCACTTAGGCCTGGATGTTTACATGATGCATCAGATGATGCTCAATTAGCTGAATTGAAAACATTAGGTGAACTTACAAGAAGAGCATGGACTCATAATGTTCAAGTTATGGTTGAAGGACCAGGGCACGTACCTATGGATCAGATTGAGTTCAATGTTAGGAAACAGATGGAAGAATGCTCAGAAGCTCCTTTTTATGTTCTTGGCCCATTAGTAACAGATATTTCGCCAGGCTATGATCATATTTCAAGTGCTATTGGTGCTGCTATGGCTGGATGGTATGGAACTGCGATGTTATGTTACGTGACTCCCAAAGAACATTTGGGGCTTCCAAATGCTGAAGATGTAAGAGAAGGTTTGATAGCTTATAAAATTGCTGCACATGCAGCGGACATCGCTAGGCATAGAGCAGGTGCTCGTGATAGAGATGATGAGCTAAGTCATGCAAGATATACTTTTGACTGGAACAAACAGTTTGAACTTTCTTTGGATCCTGAAAGGGCTAAACAATATCATGATGAAACCTTACCAGAAGAAATATTTAAAAAAGCTGAGTTTTGCTCAATGTGTGGACCTAAGCACTGTCCCATGAATTCTAAAATTTCTGATGAAACTCTTGATGAATTGAATAATAAACTTTCAAAATGTGATACTGCAGTTTAGTTTTAATTTATAAAATTTCTTTAGTCTTTTTTACAACGTTTTCAACTGTAAATCCAAAACTGGTCATACATTTTCCACCAGGAGCTGATGCTCCAAATCTGTCCATAGTAATACAAATTCCGTCAAGCCCAATGTATTTGTGCCATCCAAATGAATGTGCAGCTTCAACCACAACTCTTTTTTTGATACTACTAGGCAAAATACTTTCTTTGTAAGAAGCTTCTTGCTCTTCAAAAAGCTCTACGCAAGGCATTGAAATAACTCTAGCCTTTTTTCCTAATTTTGAGATTTCCTTACTTGCTTCAATGCAAAGGTTTAGTTCACTACCAGTACCTATAAATATTACATCAGGAGTTCCCTCACAATCGGAAACTATATATCCACCTAATGCAACTTTTTCAATAGAAGTATTCGCTTGATTTGGCATGGCCTGCCTACTTAGGCAAAGAGCAGAAGGTCTTTTTCTGTTTTTAATAGCGAGCTTATAAGCACCACTTGTTTCATTGCCATCTCCAGGTCTGAATACAAGCATATTTGGCATTGCTCTAAGTGAGGGGATAGTTTCAACAGGTTGATGTGTTGGACCATCTTCGCCTACTCCAATAGAATCATGAGTCAATACATAAATAACTCCTAGCTCACTGAGAGCAGATAGTCTCATTGAACCTCTCATATAGTCTGCGAAAACCAGAAAAGTTCCTCCATAAGGTATTAATCCACTGTCGTGATAAGCAATTCCATTTAATATTGCTGCCATGGCATGCTCTCTCACACCGAAATGCAAATATCTTTTTTCTGGAGAATGTGCCTGAAATGATCCTGTTTCTCCTTTTATATCTGTGTAATTAGAGTGAGTTAAATCCGCAGATCCTCCAATTAATTCAGGAAGATTAGGCCCAAGAGCTCCTAGACATATTTGAGAATGTTTTCTTGTTGCTAGACCCTTATCATCTACCGTATATGAAGGCAGACCTAAATCCCAGTTTTCTGGTAATTCACCTTGAATCATTCGTTTTAATTCTGCTCCTTCAGAAGGATATGTGTTTTGATATCCTTGAAATTTTAAATTCCATTCTTTTTCTGAGTCTTCACCTTTAGTAATGGCTTGTCTAAATTTCGAATATACTTCCTCCGGTATTTCAAAAGGAGGATATTCCCAATTTAAAAACTCTCTGGTTAAGGAAGCTTCTTCTTCTCCTACTGCAGCCCCATGAATTCCTGCAGTATCTGACTTATTTGGTGACCCATAACCTATTATTGTAGAAATTTTGATTAAAGAAGGTTTATCTTTTACAGATTTCGCATTCTCAATTGCTTTGGTAATTCCTTTTACATCATGATTGCCATCTTCAACATGTTGCACATGCCATCCATAAGCTTCGTATCGTTTTAAAACATCTTCTGTAAATGAAACATCTGTACGTCCATCAATTGTGATTTGGTTATCATCATATAGCGCTATTAATTTTCCAAGCTTGAGATGACCAGCAAGTGAACATGCTTCAGATGCAATCCCTTCTTGATTACAACCGTCTCCCATAATTACATAGGTATAATGATCAACAATTTCGCAATCTTTTTTATTGAATTTAGCTGCTAAGTGTGCTTCTGCAATTGCTAAACCAACGGCGTTGGAAATACCTGCCCCTAATGGTCCTGCCGTTACTTCCACTCCCTCAGTCTCAAATGTTTCTGGGTGCCCAGGTGTTTTAGACCCCCATTGTCTAAATTCTTTAATATCTTCAATAGAAACTGATTTATATCCAGTCAGATGTAAAAGAGAATATAACAACATACACCCATGGCCAGCTGATAATACAAAGCGATCTCTATTAAACCATTTAGGATTATTAGGATTGTGATTGAGAATATTTTGCCACAACGCATAACCCATAGGAGCACAACCCATAGGTAAGCCAGGATGCCCGCTATTGGATTTATTTACTGCATCTACAGCCAGCATTCTTATACTATTGACACATAGTGATTCTAATGAAACAGATGCAGCGACCATTGTTTTAAGTAAGGTAATTTGGGAATACAGAGTTGGTTTTCATCAATCAAGTTTGCTAAAAGCTAGACAAACATTGTGACCACCAAAGCCGAATGAATTAGAAAGAGCAACTCTTAGTTGAGCATCTCTAGCATTGTTTGGTACATAATCAAGATCACAATCTGGATCAGGATTAACGTAGTTTATTGTAGGAGGGACAAAATTATGTTTCAAAGAAAGAATACAAGCTACAGCTTCTATACCTCCTGAACCTCCTAAGAGATGACCAGTCATCGACTTAGTAGAGCTTACAGGAATAAGGTAAGATCTGTCTTTAAATATGGATTTAATTGCAGAAGTTTCATTTTTGTCATTTGCAGCAGTGCTAGTTCCATGAGCATTTATGTAATCAACCTTATCCAGATTAATAGAACCATCATCAATGGCGAGCTTTATTGCTGCTGCCCCTCCAGTCCCCCCGGGAGAAGGCGAAGTAATGTGATGAGCATCACAAGTTGATCCATAACCAATAATTTCAGCATAAATTTTTGCTCCTCTTTTTTTTGCATTTTCAAGAGTTTCAAGAACAAGAATCCCTGATCCTTCTCCAATCACAAAGCCATCCCTATCAGCATCAAAAGGTCTACTAGCAGTTTGAGGGCTCTCATTTCTAAAAGAGAGTGCTTTGGCACTTGCAAAACCAGCTACTCCAAGAGGAGTTATACTTGCTTCTGCTCCTCCACAAATCATCGCATCTGCTTTCCCCAGTTGTAACAATCTAAATGAATCTCCAATAGCATTTGATCCAGCAGCGCAGGCGGTAGATACAGCAGAGCTTGGACCTTTTGCTCCCAAAGCAATAGCAGCAAGTCCTGTTGCCATATTTGGGATCATCATTGGAACTGTAAATGGGCTTACTCTTTTTGGACCCTTATGACTCAATATTTGAGCTTGGCTTTCCATTGTAAGTAGGCCTCCAACACCTGAGCCAATAATTACTCCAATTCTTGATTCATTGGCTTCAGTTATTTCAAGTCCAGAATCATTGAAAGCTTGCTTTGCAGCTATTACTCCAAATTGAGAAAACCGATCCCATCTTTTAGATTCTTTAGGTTCAATAAAATTCGCGGATTGAAGATTTTTAACTTCTGCAGCAAACTTACAGGGATGTTGTTCAGGATTAAAGAGAGTAATATCTGAAACTCCATTTGACCCCTTTTGTAGGCCGAGTAAATATTCATCAATGTTGTTACCAATTGGAGTTACTGCCCCTATACCGGTAATAACTACTCGATGGAAATTTGGCATTCTAATTTAACCTTTTTTTTCTTCGATGAATTTAACAGCATCCCCTACTGTCGCGATACCTTCAGCTGCTTCATCAGGTATCTCGATATCAAACGCTTCTTCAAGTGCCATTACTAGCTCTACTGTATCAAGCGAGTCTGCACCTAAATCATTTTGAAAGTTTGAATCAGATTTTACTTCGGCTGACTCAACACTGAGTTGCTCAGAAACGATAGAGCAAACTTTTTGAAGGATTTCTTCTTGTGACATAGTTTATGGAATTTACTAATTATCTATTTGATTTTATGCCCTAGAGTTAACAAGAGTGAAGCATATCTTAATTTTTTTAATTTCTTTGTAAGACAATAGTATTATGTTGTGAGGTTCTTAAAGACAATTTTTACATGTCACACGCAGTTAAAATTTATGACACATGCATTGGATGTACCCAATGTGTAAGGGCATGCCCACTAGATGTTTTAGAAATGGTTCCATGGGATGGTTGTAAAGCCGGCCAAATAGCTTCATCTCCCAGGACAGAGGATTGTGTAGGCTGTAAAAGGTGTGAAACAGCGTGCCCAACTGATTTTTTAAGTATCAGAGTTTATTTGGGTGATGAGACATCAAGAAGTATGGGCTTAGCTTATTGATTTTTATAGTGCAGTTTAAAGAGAGTCCATGTTTTATTAAATAAATGATTTTTTTCAATAGAATTGAAGAAAATTATTTATATGTGCGGAATCGTTGCTGTTACCGGTTATAAAAAAGCATTACCATTACTTATTGATGGTTTGGAGAAACTGGAATATAGAGGGTATGATTCTGCAGGTATTGCCATAATAGACTCAGAAACAAAAAATATATTTTGTAATAAAGCAGAAGGAAAACTTAATAATTTAAAAAATAAATTAAAAAATAGCGCAATATCTGGAACTGTGGGAATAGGTCATACACGTTGGGCCACGCACGGAAAACCAGAGGTTAAAAATGCACATCCTCATATTAATAGTTCAGGAGAAGTTGCAGTTGTTCAAAATGGGATTATTGAAAATTATCAGGAATTAAAACTTAAATTACAAAAAGAAGGAATCGTTTTCAATTCTGATACTGATACAGAAGTCCTACCACATTTAATACAAAAAGAATTATTGGCTTTAAGTCAATTAAAGCTTGAAAATAATGGTTCAACTTTATTGGTAGCAGTAAAAAATGTAATCTCCGATTTAGAAGGATCATATGCATTAGCAGTATTATGGTCTGGTGCTCCTGATGCACTTGTTGTGGCTAGGAAGCAGGCACCTTTAATAATTGGTTTAGGGGAAGGAGAATTTATATGCGCGAGTGATACTCCAGCAATAGTCAACTTTACAAAAATTATTTTACCTTTGGAGGATGAGGAAACAGCTCTTTTAACTCCTTTAGGAATAGAAATTTATGATTCAAATAATGAGAGACAATATCGTAATCCAATTTCTTTACAAACCGTAGACCAAGTAAGTGATAAAAAGAATTTTAAACACTATATGTTGAAGGAAATTTATGATCAACCTGAAATTGCTAAATATTGGTTAGAAAAATATTTAATTAAAGATTTAAAAACTGATCAATTTCAAATTAATTACTCTTTTGATACAAATTTTTTTAACTCTATTGAAAGAATAGAAATCGTTGCTTGTGGTACAAGCAAGCACGCTGCAATGGTGGGTAAATTTTTATTAGAACAATTCTCAGGTATACCAACAAATGTCTTTTATGCGAGTGAGTTTAGATACTCCCCACCGCCACTACTTCCTAACACCTTAACAATTGGAGTGACTCAGTCTGGAGAAACTGCCGATACTATTGCGGCTATAAGTATGGAAATTAAAAGGAGATCTTCAATAGAGGATAGAAACTTTAAACCAAATTTAATTGCTGTTACTAACAGAATTGAAAGTTCAATTGGCAGACTAATACCAAATATTATTAATATTAGTGCTGGAATTGAAATTGGTGTTGCTGCTACTAAAACTTTCTTTGCTCAACTTCTTTCTTTTTATGGATTAGCTATAAAATTTTCTCAAATTAAAGGAAGTCAAAGTAATGAAAATATTCGTCAATTAATTTCAGAATTAACTACATTACCGTTATTAGTTGAAGAACTTTTAGAAAAACATAATGAATCTTCTGAAAAACTTGCACATGATTTTTTTAATATTAAAGACGTTATTTTTTTGGGTAGAGGCATAAATTATCCCATTGCCCTTGAGGGGGCTTTGAAATTGAAGGAAATTAGTTACATTCATGCTGCAGGTTATCCTGCTGGGGAAATGAAGCATGGACCAATAGCTTTATTAGACAAAAAAGTACCTGTAATATCAATAGCTACTCCAGGGGAAGTATTTGATAAGGTAATTAGTAATGCTCAAGAAGCAAAAGCGAGAGATGCTTACTTAATTGGTGTTGCCCCTAAATGTAATGGGACTGAAATATTTGATTATTTAATGACCATACCTTCAACAAATGAGTGGATTTCTCCTCTGCTTTCTATTATCCCTCTTCAATTATTGAGTTATCACATTGCTGCTCACAGAGGACTTGATGTTGATCAACCAAGGAATCTAGCTAAAAGCGTAACAGTAGAGTGAAATTTTAAAAAACGGGAATTTACAGCTCCAACAGACCTGAAGGAGGAGTAAGGATTATAAATTCTTTTTTAATATCTACTACTGGAACAATTTCCTTAACAAATGGTATTAGAACCTCTTTATTATTCTTTAGAAGTTTAATCACAAGTAAATTATTTTTTTCGTTCGCTAAGTTAATAACTTTTCCAATTATTTGGTATTGGTTATTTTCTAATATTTTCACTTTTAAATTCACTAGTTCGGTCAAGTGAAATTCTCCCTTATTTAATTTTGGAATTGCATCAACTTTCACAAGGATTTTATGTCCTTTTAGGTTTTCTGCTTGATTTCTATTATTTATCCCTTTAAATGAAATTATGAAAAATTCTTTACCTGGTTTTTTAAAACCATGCGTAAGCTCTAATTCTTTAGGATTCTCGTTTTCTTTTTGTATCCATCTTTCTCCAGGTTCTGTAAATCTTTCTTCAAAATCACTAAGAGACTTAACCTTGATTTTTCCATTAAGGCCTTGAGGAGATGTTATTAAACCAACAATCAACCATTCATCATGATTTATCATAGTATGTATGTAAATTATTTCTATGGAATTTTCGAATAAACCAATACTTCCCGGTTCTATAGTAGTTGTTAAAGATGATAATTCTATTTATAGAGGTTATAAAGGATTTGTACAAAGAGTAACTAATAAAACGGCAGCTGTTCTTTTTGAAGGAGGTAATTGGGATAAGTTAGTAACATTTCAATTAAATAATTTAGAACTTGTTTGAAGAATTAATTTTTCTTCCTCTTGAAAATCTTTTGTATCAGAATACTTGCAGCCTTTTTTTCAGCTTTTTTATGAGAATGTCCAAAGCTGCAAGCTTTTTTAGATCCATTTATGTATATTTCACAAGAAAATCTTTTTGGGTCTCCATGAGTTTTTGATAATTCATATATTTTATAGATAGGTAAATCAAAGCCTTCACTTTGACACCATTCTTGTAATGCTGACTTGGCATTATATTTATGTGGTGCTTTTAAATATAATTCAGCATCTTCTTTCCAAAAATTATCTAACCATATATTGACTTCATATATAGAATTAAAACACTTGTATATTGCACCAATTAATGCCTCACTAGTTTCAGCAATTATAGTATCTTTTGAATTCTCATCACCCATTGCTTTGGGGCCTTTTATTATTACTTTTTCTATAAATATTTTTTTACCTAATTCAGTTAACCATTCATCACTTACTATTTGGGATCTTAGTTCTGATCTGCTACCAACACTCAAATTATCATATGTTCTCTCTATAAAATCTGATGCTGATAATCTGAGAACGGCATCCCCAAAGAATTCTAATTTTTCATAATTAACTATCTTATTTGCGGAGGAGTGTGTTAATGCTTCGTTGAAAGTATGAAGTATTGATTTATCTTTTTGGTTGATAATTTCAATAAATCTTTTGGAGTTTATATTAAGCGAATTTAAAAACTTTATAATTTGTTCAAGTCTTTTGTCATCAATTAATGTTTCCATATAGATTAATTTTTTTTCATTAAGTAGAAAGCAGGACATAAGCCGGGTTCTGTTCATCTTAATAAGATGGGCAATCATCTATCTAGGACTGGAATTACTTCACAGCCTCAAGCGGCGCTTAAAAAGTAGATTTTTTAATGGTCATAAATCTACTTAGCCTTGCACCCAGCCGGGGTTTACCTAGCCAACACTTCTCAATGTTGCTGGTGCGCTCTTACCGCACCCTTGCACCCTTACCATACATAAAGTATTAGGCGGTATGTTTCTGTGGCACTATCCTCACGGTTACCCGCACTGGGAATTACCCAGCAAGCCTGACCATATGGGAGCCCGGACTTTCCTCAAAAAGGTTTATTTTCAAAACAAAATAAAACATTTTTGCGATTGCCTCTCCTGCTTTCATTTAGCATAATGCTTATTGACCCAAAAAACATCTCTTGGGGCTGTAGCTCAGTAGGATAGAGCGACGGTTTCCTAAACCGTAGGTCGTGGGTTCGACTCCCTCCAGTCCCGTTTCAGTTGATAAACTATATGTAGTATGCGTGCACATTTGCAACTCTCTAGCTAGCGTGTAATTAGTAATAAAGCTTTTATGGCTAAGCTGCACGATATGCGTTTAAAACTCTTAATTCAGCAAGAGCATGAACGTATTTCTAAATCTCAACCAAATGATCTAGATCTGTCTATAGTTCAAGCAAGATGTCTTTGTTGGCTTTCTTTATTAGCAGAAGCTCATGAAGACCAAGCAAATGACGCGGAAAAGAGAGGAGATGCTGAACAAGCAATGGGATGGTTTGCAGACTCAATGAGATTGAGAGATGTTATTACTTTGGTTACTAGTATTGAAATCCCTTTGCCTGATGGTTCTGACTCTCTGGATGAAAATGACGAATTATTTGACGGGCCTACAATTATGCCTAAATAATGCAATGATATAAATTAGCGTCATTTATTCTTTTGAAAGAAGAACCATGTCAATGCACTGATTGTCAGAGATTTTATAAACAGCATGATCGTTTAATTCGAGAATTTCCTACTTTTAAACAACAACAGGAATTAAACTGGGCTTCTATCCAATCTTTTAGAACTCTTTGCAGTAAAGTTACAGAAGAATTACAAAATCAATTATCTGTTAAAGATAATAAAGAGAAATCTTTTGAAAATAATAAACATATTTCTGATACGGAACTTACAGATGCAATAGAAGAACTTGAAAATGTAAATGCTTATTTATTCTCTATTGAAGCTTTAATGGAGAGGATTTTTGATATTAAAGTTTCTAGAAATGTGGAAGTTAAATTTCAAGAAATTTCTAAGAAGTTAGCCCCAGATCCATTCAATATTGATAGGCTGTTATTAGATAGATTATTTCATCAAATACCAGATTTACCTGAAGAGAATAACTTTAAGTAGTGACCTCTTCAATATCACATGTGATTTCAACAGGCATAGGTGAAACTTTCCAAATGGATTCACAATATTCTTTTATAGATCTGTCTGAAGAAAAATATCCTGATCTTGCAGTATTTAATAGCGCCATTTTATTCCATGCTTTTTTATTATTCCAAAAGTTACTAACTTCATCTTGTTTGTTTAAATAGTCTTCGAAATCAGCCATTACAAAAAATGGATCATTTCCAGTCAAACTATTTAATAAAGGTTTGAATAATTCTTTATCTCCGTTACTAAAATGGCCAATTTCCACTAAACGAATTACTTCTTTTAACTCAGGACATTTATCAATGAAAGTCTTGGGAGAGTAAC
>QCTC01000013.1 GCA_003211315.1 Prochlorococcus sp. AG-670-O17
TAGTTTTTGAAATGATTTATTCCCTAGAGAATATTTTAGAGGCCTTTTATCAATCTCTAAAGCATACCAATTTATAGAAGAATTTTGTCTAATTAGATTATTAAATAATGAAGCTGAATTGTATCCTAGACCGAAGCAGATATCTAAAACGTTCAGGGACTTTTCCTTGAATCTTTTTAAATCGGACGGATTTATGAATTTACTTTCAGTCTCTTTTAAAGCTCCTTCAAGACTATGAAAATTTTCTTGAAAAAAAAGACTTCTCAGTGTAACACTTCCATCCTTAGTTAAGACCTTTTTAAATTCTGACAAGAATCCTCTCAGATCAGTTAATAAGTCTTTCTAGATCGTCCCAAAAAGTTGGATAGGAAACTCTAGAAGCATCTGCTCTCGCAATCCTTGAGGAGCCCTTAGCTAAAAGTGAAGCTATAGCAAGGCTCATTGATACACGATGATCAGTTTCACTATCAACTTCAGCAGAATGAAACTTAGACTTACCATTAATTATCAAACCATCTTCCTTTTCTAAAATATTTGCACCAAATTTTTTTAGTTGGGTTGTCATAACTTTTAATCGGTCTGTTTCTTTAACTCTTAATTCTTGTGCATCTTTAATTTCTGAAACTCCACTGCAAAAACAAGCTGCTACTGTAAGTATTGGAATTTCATCTATAAGTTTTGGAAGAATATCTCCTTCTATTTTAAAAGGTTTTAAATTACTTGCATATTTTACATTTATAGAACCTATGGGTTCTCCTGCAATAGTGGATTTTTCTAATATTTTATAATTGCATCCCATTTCATTCATTACATTTAATATCCCTATTCTCGATGGATTTAGCCCTACATTTTTAATAACAATTTCAGATTCTGGGATTATTGATGCGGCAATCATCCAAAAAGATGCCGAGCTGATGTCTCCTGGGATCAATACATTTTGACCTGTCAAATTAGTTCCTGATTTTATTACTATATTTCTTCCTAATTCTCCTCTTATACTAATATCGGCCCCAAATGCTTTAAGCATTCTTTCCGTATGATCTCTGGAGGATGTAGGCTCAATAACGGAAGTAGTTCCAGATGCACTTAACCCTGCTAATAATATCGCAGATTTAACTTGAGCACTTGCTACTGGGGTTCCAATTACGCAACCCTTTAGTTTTTTTCCCGTAATAGAAATAGGAGCTTTTGTCCCATTTTCTCTACCATGAATTTTGCCTCCCATAAGAGATAATGGCTTGCTAACTCTTCCCATTGGTCTTTTATTAAGAGATTTGTCTCCAGTCAGGATAAAATTACTACCTTCTTGTCCCGCCAAAAGACCCATTAGTAATCTCATTGTGGTGCCTGAATTACCGCAATCAAGAATTTCTTTAGGTTCTTTAAAACCATTAATACCTAAACCTTTTATGGTAAAAGGCTTATCCTTTTTTATGTCAGGAATATTCACTCCCAGTTTCCTAAGACAGTCAGCAGTTGAAAGTGGGTCTTCAGAATATAAAAAACCTTCAATATTTGTTTCACCTTCTGCAATACTTCCTATTATTAAAGATCTATGGGAGATTGACTTATCTCCAGGTACTTTTATTGTTCCTTGTAAACTTCCTCCACCTTTAACGGTGCGTATATGATTAGTATTCAAATTAATAATTTGGTTTAATTTCTATAGATTTTTTTATAGGTATATAATATCAATAAGTTTGTTTTTTAAAAAAAATATTAAAAGTTAAGTAACTGTTTTCTATAATAGTTATAGAATGGCAACTTATTATTAATCTCTCTTATTCACATGTTGCAGATGATGTTTCAGAAACTGATTCTGATATAGCTGTTGTTATTGATGTCTTAAGAGCAACAACAACAATTTCTTGGGCATTGAAAAACGGGGCAGATTCAATTCAAGTTTTTTCTGATTTAGAGTTATTAAAGGATACTGCCAAAAAGTGGGATGCTGATAAAAGACTAATGCTTGCAGAAAGAGGTGGAAAAACGATTGATGGTTTTGATTTAGGTAACTCTCCATTATCTGTAACAAAAGAGACTGTTCAAGGCAAAAGACTATTTATGAGTACGACCAATGGTACTAAATCATTGAAAAAAGTTCAAAATGTTAAATATTTGTTTGCAATGGCTCTTCCAAATAGAAAAGCAGTTGCTGAAAGGATTATATCTTTAAATAAGAAAAACGTTCTTATATTAGGTAGTGGATGGGAGGGGTCTTATTCACTAGAGGATTCTTTAGCAGCAGGTGCACTTGCTTTTTATATTAAAGAAAACTTTAACTCTGAGGTGAATATTTCTAATGATGAATTGCAATCTTCATTAGCTCTTTGGGATTTTTGGAAGAATGATATCCTAAAATGCTTAAAGACAGCTACTCACGGAAAAAGATTGACAAGTCTTGGTGATTATGAAGATGATTTTAACTGTTGTTCTGAACTGGATTGTTTAGATATTGTTCCTACTCAAGTTGAGAGAGGTGTAATTCGTGCCTCATAATTCGCGAGTTTATTTTTTAGGAGTGAAATCTTGACTGATTTTTTAGTGGCTGCCTTACAAATTACGAGTACTTCTAATGTTGAAGCAAATTTTGCTGAGGCTGAGGAGCAGATTGAATTAGCATCTAGAAGGGGTTCAGAACTAATTGGATTGCCAGAGAATTTCGCATTCTTGGGTGAAGATAATGAAAAACTTAGAATGGCTTCTGAATTATCAACAAAGTGTACTAATTTCCTAAAAACGATGTCTCAGAGATACCAAGTTTTTCTCTTGGGAGGAGGTTATCCTGTCCCCGCGGGAGATGATCGTCATACTTTCAATAGATCAGCTCTTTTTGGGAAAGATGGACAGGTTCTAGCAAAATATGACAAAATCCATCTTTTTGATGTTGATTTGCCTGATGGTAATTTATACAAAGAATCATCAACTATTTTGTCTGGGCAAGAACACCCTCCAGTTATAGATGTTCCAGGCCTTTGCAAGATAGGACTATCTATTTGTTACGATGTCAGATTTCCTGAACTTTATAGACACCTTTCTTTAGAAGGTGCTGAACTTTTAATGATTCCTGCTGCATTTACAGCTTTTACTGGAAAAGATCATTGGCAAATTTTACTTCAAGCAAGGGCGATAGAAAATACAGCTTATGTAGTAGCACCTGCTCAAACAGGTATCCACTACGGAAGAAGACAAAGTCATGGACATGCCATGGTTATAGACCCTTGGGGAACTGTTTTGTCTGATGCAGGAAAAACACAAGGAGCAGCCATAGCGCCTGCGGATAAAGAGAGAGTTAAAAAGATAAGAGAACAGATGCCAAGCTTAAAGCATAGAAAAAACTAAAATGTTCACAAAATGATTTCAAAGTTTTTTTTTAATAAACTTTTTCGCTACTTATCAATATTATTACTTTTAAATTCAAGTATTTCCCCAGCAAGATCATCTAGTGCACTAGCTGCATGGATTTTAAATTCTAATGGGATTTTAGAATTAAGAACTAAATCAAATTCAAAATTAAAGGCCTACTTTCAAAAAGGAGGAAATTCTTTTGGGGATAGATTTTGGATAGATTTCCCCGGAGAACTAAAAACTCCAAGAACCATAGAGGGAAATGGTCCAATAAAAGAAATTAGATTAGGTAAACCAAATAAAGGTAAAACCAGATTGGTTGTCGAATTTTCGAAAAATAATAATTTAAAACCGCTTAATTGGAGGTTAGTTGCCATTGATGAAAACAGATGGAAAATTAAATTATTTTCTTTACCTAAAAATTCTTTTAAGAAAATTGGTGAAGGTTTAATCAGTAAATCTTCTAACAATCCTGAGGTTAATCAAAAGCAAATTAACTCAAGGAAAAAAAATTATGATTTTTTACAATTACCCGATGTCGAGCGAAATAAGTTTTATGTTGTGATTGATCCAGGCCATGGGGGCCCAGATCCAGGAGCAATCGGGATAGGAGGTTTAAGAGAAACAGAGGTGGTACTTGATGTTTCTAAACGAGTAAAAAAATTATTATCAGAAAAAGGTGTAAATGTTAGATTGACCAGAAATAATGAAGTTGATTTAGATTTGCCTCCAAGAGTCTTAATAGCCAACAGAACAGATGCGGATATTTTTGTAAGTATTCATGCGAATGCTTCAAGAGGTAAAAGAAGAGACATAAACGGATTAGAAACTTTTTATTACACAGGATGGAGAGGACGACTATTGGCAAAGAAAATTCAAAAACAAATACTTAAGGTTTCCCCCGGAAGTCCAGATAGAGGAGTTAGACAAGGTAGATATTATGTTATTAAAAATACGAGAATGCCAGCAGTACTAGTAGAAATAGGTTTTTTAACAGGGAGGTTAGATGCTAGGAGGCTAAAAAAATCTATTCATCGTCAAAGAATAGCTCATGCAATCACAAAAGGTATTCTTGAATATCTTTCAAGGAAATAGTGAAACATAAAATAGGAATATTTGACAGTGGTATAGGAGGGTTTACGATCCTTCGTTCTTTACTTAAAACTCGAAAAGATGTTGAGGTTTTTTATTTGGCAGATACAAAAAGAGTTCCCTATGGAGATAAAGATATTGTACAAATAAGATCTATAGCAAAAGAAATTTGTAATTGGTTTAAAGATAAGAATTTGGATGCATTACTAATAGCTTGTAATACAACTAATGCATGTGCATTAGATATTTTAGAAAATAATCTAAAAATTCCTTGCTTTGATCTTATTCATTCAGTTTCAGAAACAGTAACTAAAAAATATGTAGGTGTTTTAGCAACTCCTGCAACTATTAAATCTTCTTTTTATAAAAGAATAATTGAATCTAAAAAAGAAAATGTAATAGTAATCCAACAAGCATGTCCTGAATTTGTTTCAGAAATAGAAAGAACCAATCAAGACTTAAATAAATTAAATTACCTATCGGATTTATATATTAATCCTTTATTAAAAAAAAAATATTGAAGAAATAATACTGGGATGTAGCCATTATCCTTTAATTTATAACGTTTTAAAAGTAAAATTCATTCAAATATTAGAATTATTGATCCTTCAGCTGCTTTAATAAATAAGTTTAATAATTCATTCTTAATTCCAAAAAATGATAGCTGCGAGAGTATTTCTCACGATAATATAAGTTTCTTTGTTACTGCGAAAAGTAAAGAATTTTCTGAAAAAGTTAAATATTGGTTGAAAATAAATAAAGAAATTAGGTTGGTTAACCTCCGAAGCAATGATTGATTCTTTAATATATATATGAGGTCAATCATGAATACAGTAACAGAACTTTTACAACCAGTTGAAAATGATCTTGATGATCTTATTCTCGAACTGAAAAAATTAATAGGTGCTGGACATCCAATTCTTCAGGCAGCAGCTGAGCACTTATTTAGTGCCGGAGGAAAAAGATTACGACCTGGAATAGTCTTATTAATTTCAAAAGCTATTTCTCCAGATTTTTAGTTTGAACACTAAACATAAAAGACTTGCAGAAATTACTGAAATGATTCATACAGCATCTTTAGTTCACGATGATGTTGTAGATGAAGCATCCACAAGAAGAGGTGTTGATACTGTACACAGTCGGTTTAATACGAGAGTTGCTGTTCTGGCAGGGGATTTTTTATTTGCTCAGGCTAGTTGGCATTTAGCAAACTTAGATAATGTAAAAGTTGTTAAATTACTCAGTAGAGTAATCATGGATTTGGCAGAAGGTGAAATAAAGCAGAATTTAAATAGATTTGATTCAGGACAAACTTTCTCGAAATATATTAATAAAAGCTATTGCAAAACAGCTTCCCTAATTGCAAATAGTACAAAGGCTGCGGGGGTGTTGAGCAATTTAAAAGACGAAAAATTAGATTGTTTATATGAATTTGGTAAGAATATTGGATTAGCTTTTCAGGTCGTTGATGATATTCTTGATTTCACTGGTAATGATAAACAATTAGGAAAACCAGCAATAAGTGATTTGGCGAGTGGTTACCTTACTGCTCCTGTTTTATATGCTTTAGAAGAAAATAAAAACTTATCTGTTTTGATAAATAGAGAACTTGCAGAAAAAGAAGATTTAAATAATGCTTTAAATATTGTTATGGACTCTCAAGCTATAAAACGTTCTAGAAAATTAGCCGAAGATTTTGCTATTCGTTCAAATGAAGCTATATCATGGCTTCCTGACTCAGAATACAAGAGGGCTTTGTTAGCTTTACCCGAATTTGTACTCAGTCGTCTTTATTAAATTAAAAAAAGTTTACTGTAAGTTAATAAATTCCATTAAAATTTTTTGAAAAATTTAGTTTTTTACATTAAATTTATAGATTATTAATACCTTTAATGACACTAGATAAGAAACATTCAATCAACAATATTCTTGAAGAAAATAGACTCTTCCCCCCTTCAAAAGAATTCTCAGATAAATCAAATATAAAAAGTTTTGAGGAATTACAAAGTTTAAAAAAAGAATCTTTAGAGAACCCAACAAAATTCTGGGAATCTTTTGCAAATTCGGAAATTGATTGGTTCGAACCATTTCAAACTGTTTTAGACCGAGAAAATGCACCCTTTTTTAAATGGTTTAAGGAAGGTAAGTTGAATATCACTTATAACTGCTTAGATAGGCATATCAAAAACGGAATTGGGAATAAAACAGCACTTTTATGGGAAGGTGAGCAAGGAGATAATAAGAAATATACGTATCAAGAACTTCTCAAAGAAGTATGCAAAGCTTCGAATGCTTTGAAATCTTTGGGAATAAAAAAAGGTGATTTGGTATGTATTTACATGCCAATGATTCCTGAGGCGATGGTTGCTATGCTCGCTTGCGCAAGAATTGGAGCTCCTCATTCAGTAGTTTTTGGAGGCTTCTCCTCTGAGTCGTTAAAAGATAGATTGATTGATGGAAATGCCAGATTTGTTATAACGGCAGATGGTGGTTTTAGAAAAGATAAGGTAATTGAACTAAAGAAAGCTGTTGATAAGGCAATTAAAAGTGGGGCAAATAAGATTGTTGAAAAAGTTATTGTTGTTCAAAGAACCAAAAAAGATATTTTGATGGTAAACAATAGGGATTTCTGGTGGCACGAATTATTAAAAGATCAAAAAGATTGGTGTGAACCTGAAATTATGAATAGCGAAGATAGGTTATTTATCTTGTATACTTCAGGATCCACTGGTAAACCAAAGGGTGTTGTTCATACTACTGCTGGTTATAATCTCTGGTCTCACCTAACATTTAAGTGGATTTTTGACATAAAAGATGATGATATCTATTGGTGTACAGCAGATGTTGGGTGGATTACTGGTCATAGTTATATAGTCTATGGACCTTTATCCAATGGAGCAACAACTCTTATGTTTGAGGGTGTTCCAAGGGCATCTAACTTAGGGGCTTTTTGGGAAATTATTCAAAAATACAAAGTTACTATTTTCTATACAGCGCCAACAGCGATAAGATCATTTATGAAATCTGGACGTGAAATCCCTGACCAATACGATTTAAGATCTTTGAGACTTTTGGGAACAGTTGGCGAACCAATTAATCCTGAAGCATGGATGTGGTACCGAGAGGTAATAGGTGATAATAAATGTCCAATAGTAGATACATGGTGGCAAACTGAAACTGGTGGTGTAATGATAAGTCCCTTGCCAGGAGCCGTTGCTACAAAGCCAGGTTCCGCAACGTTCTCTTTGCCTGGAATCGAGGTTGAAGTTGTAGATAAGAATGGAGAAAAGGTGTTGAAAAATGAGGGCGGATATTTGATTGTTAAAAAACCTTGGCCAGGAATGATGCGTACAATTCATGAAAACTCTCAAAGATATTTAGAAAGTTATTGGGAATATATTTCTTTTAAAGGTGAAAAAAATGTTTATTTCGCTGGAGATGGAGCTCGGATTGATGATGATGGATATATTTGGATCATGGGAAGAGTCGATGATGTTATAAGTGTTTCAGGGCATCGTTTGGGAACTATGGAAATAGAGTCCGCAATAGTAAGTCATAAATCAGTTGCGGAAGCTGCTGTTGTAGGAAGAAAAGATGATTTAAAAGGTGAGGCTATAGTTGCATTTATATCTTTAGAAAAAGATATTAATAGTTCTCCAGAATTAGTTGAGGAGTTAAAGAAACATGTAGTTAGTGAGATTGGAATTATAGCTAAACCAGAAAAAATAATAATTTCAGATTCTCTTCCAAAAACGCGTAGTGGAAAAATAATGAGAAGAATCTTGAGATCTTTGGCAGAAGGCGAAAAAATAAGTGGAGATATTAGTACCCTCGAAGATAGTTCTGTTTTAGAAAAATTAAAGGAAATAACTTAAATTGATTTGTCAATCAAATTGGATATTTTTTTGATTGTATATATTTTAAAATCATCGTCAGCCCATTCACCTAATAAGTTTTCTCTTAGTCCTGCGCTAGCAATAATAGTATGAGTTCCCTTAAGTTTTATGCCTTTGGAGTTATCCTCTCTTCTTGCTCTAAGACAAGAAAGTAATTTATCTGTTTGATCTAATGCATCTGATTTGAATTTGATTAAAAAATTATTTTTTTGATTATAACTTTTTTGGATTATTCCAAATGTTCTTTCTGGGCTTGGGCTGAATTCACTATTGAATTCTAATTTTTGAGAAATCTTTTTTAAAAAGGGTATAGATCTGTTAGCACTAAAGTTATTAAAACTTATTGATATGAATTTCTCGCAATTCCTCCCTCCATCTGGAGAAATTAAGTGAAGTTTACAACCAAGGCTATGTCCAATTCTTATTGAGGGAATTGATTTTCCTATTCTTTTTGATAAGGATCTTTGACAACTTTTAAAATCTTTCCATGCTCTCATTGCCAGTTCTTGGTGATCAAATTGAGGTGTGTACTTGTATGCATGTACTGCATAGTTTTTATCTATTAAGCTTTTTATAAATCTTTTGTACGTTAAATCTGGTTTAGATGCTAGATAACTACCACCAATAAATTCGATAATTTTTGTTGGGTTTGAAGGCCAATAACAGTAATTATTAAATTGATATTTTGTAAAAGTCATTTAATATTCTATATTCAAAACCTTTTAGGTTGATTTCTAACAAGATTTAGTTTTTGCTTTATTTGTTTAATTATTATTAATTTAAAAGAAAATCATATCAAATGCGTCAAAATATAATAGATGTTTTTTTGATAATTGGAACTACCAAACAAAAAAAAATTAAATCAATTGGATTTTCTTAATAATGAAATTAAAAATAATGATAATGAGAAACCCAATTTCTTAAATAAATCATTCTCAAGCTCCAAAGTTAATAATCAAAATCAATCAATAGAAAACATTTTAATTCTTGATACTGAGACAACTGGCTTAGATGAAAATAAAGATGAAATTATTGAGGTAGGTTCCATTTTATTTAATGTGAATTCTAAATCTGTCCTCTCCCAAGTTTCGTTCTTATTCCCAGTAAGTTCAAATGAAGCTGAAAATGTTAATGGGATATCTGCAGAAGTTACTAATATTAAACAACCTTGGGAGGAAGGCTTGAATTTCTTTTTAAAACTTGTGGATTGTTCAGACTTAATAGTTGCTCATAATGTTGAATTTGACAAAAAGTGGTTTGGAAAGGGTAAATTGCCCAAACTCGAAAAAAAAATGGATTTGTAGTTTAGAGGATATTAATTGGTCATTTCAAAAAAACTTAAAAAATAGACCATCAGTTACTGATCTTGCTCTTTCTTTTTCAATACCAGTTTGGAGCTTACATCGTGCCTTATCAGATTGCTTTTATATTTCGGAGGTTTTCAAAAAATGTGAGAATTTAGAAGAACTTCTTATTAAAGCGACTGAACCAAGATTTTTATATAAAGCATTGGTGAGTTATGAAGACAGATCATTAGCTAAGAAGGCAGGATTCCTATGGAATAATCCTAAGCAAGGTGCTTGGTCTAAAAAATTAACAGTCGAAGAAGCAAATAGTCTTGATTTTAAAGTTCAGATATTGGATTAATCTTTCAGCTTTTTAGATTTAAAAATCTTTAGTGCATTTTACAGGGCATCCATTTTTCACCCATTTTATGCGCGCCGACACATCCATATTTTGATGCAGCTTTTTCGGCAGCCTCTTTTGTTTTAAAAAGGCCTAGCTTCATGGTCTCTTTTTTTATATTTGAATTCTTCTCAATGGGAATGTGATGCTCATGGCTATGTGATTTAGGAGAATATTCCCATAATCCCATAGTGGTTATTCCAGCAGAAATTATTCCCATGCCAACTACTGATAAATTTACTATTCCCATAGCAACAGCACCAAAAGAAAAAACACCCATGGGCACTACTCCAATACTAATAACACCCATTGGGACTATTCCAATAGAAACGATACCTAAGGGTGCAATGCCGAAGGCAAATTTTTTTGGTTTTGTTCCACAATGCTGACTCTCTTTATTATTAGTTATTCCCAATATTTTGTATGAATGTTAGATTTAATTATGACATAAAGAATTTAAGCTAAATTTAATTTCTATTTAAATTAAAAAATTTTGAATTATTAATTAGAACTTTGAATAACTTTAAAAATCTAAGAGGAACTGTAGATCTTTTACCTGATCAGTTAATAAAGTGGCAAAATGTCGAGAAAATAATAATAGAACAACTTTTTAGGTCTTCTGTAAAGGAAATTAGGACTCCAATACTAGAAATGACTGAATTATTTATGCGTGGTATTGGTGAAGGAACCGACGTTGTTAGCAAAGAGATGTATACATTTTTAGATAGAGGTGAAAGATCCTGTACATTAAGACCAGAGGGTACTGCCTCAGTCGCAAGAGCTTTAATACAACATGGAATATCAACTAGACCTTCTCAGAAACTTTGGTACATGGGACCAATGTTTAGATATGAGAGACCCCAAGCAGGAAGACAAAGACAATTTCATCAGTTAGGCGTTGAATTTATCGGATATGAATCTGTAAGTAGTGATATTGAAATTATTACTTTGGCTTGGGATATTTTAGAGAAATTAGGAATAAAAGAACTTAATCTTGAAATTAATACCTTAGGGGATTATATTGATAGGTCAAATTTTCAAAAGGCATTTTTAAAATGGTTAGAGGTCAATAAAAACTCTTTAGATTTAGATTCTCAAATGAGAATAGATAAGAATCCTTTGAGAATTTTAGATACTAAGAATATTCAAACAAAACAAATTCTTGAAGGTGCGCCCAGATTATTTGACTTTTTGTCTGAAAAAAGTCTCGAGAGATATTTAATTATTAAAGAAAAATTAAAGCTCCTTAAAATACCGTTTATCGAAAATTTAAATTTAGTAAGAGGTTTAGATTACTACACTCATACTGCATTTGAAATTACAAGCGGAGCATTAGGTTCTCAAGCTACAGTATGTGGAGGAGGAAGATATGATAGTTTGATTAGTCAAATGGGTGGGGCAGATACCTCAGCAATTGGATTTGCAATTGGATTAGAAAGACTCATACTATTATGTGGTAACGAGCTTGAAGAAACTAGAGAAACAGATATTTATATTGTAAATAAAGGCATTCATGCTGAAATATTGGCAATGAAATTATCCAGAAAGCTAAGAAATTATGATTTGATAGCAGAATTAGATATTAGTGGAGCATCATTTTCAAAACAATTTAAAAAAGCTAATAAATTAAAATCAAAAAGTATTATTGTAATTGGAGATGATGAAGCATTAAAAAACGAATTTGTTATTCGGCTTTTTGATAATGATAATTCAGAAAATAAAGAAGAAACTATATCAATTGAAGATAATATAAAATTAGAAAAGTGGTTAAAAAGTAATTTGATTTTAGATAATAACCTTTAGAATATTGAAAACCATTTTATTAGTCTCTTTATTATTAATTATGTTTTCATTTATCTTTTTAAAATTTTTTAAATATAAAAAAGCTTTTAAAAAAGATAAAAATATTAAATTTAATAAAAGTAATCTCTATAACTGGATGAATTTAACAAAAAAAGAAAGATTTGACTTATCAGAAAACGAATCTAATTCATATTTTAAAAAAAGGAAAACTTTACTTGAAGAAATTAGAAAAGAATATAAAAGTATTTCTAAAAATGATTAAAAAGTTTTTAAGTTTTTAATAATCGTGGAAAATTACTGGACTTCTAATAAATCTATTAATGGATTAAGACATTTTGTTTTAGTAAATAAAATAAATGAGCAAGATCAAATTAATTTTCTGTTGGTTGCTGTTGTTGATGTAGAAATAAGTTTAAAAATCTCAAAGGATGAATTGTTTAATAGTGGGGATTGGAATGAAGGATGGCTAAATCTTCCTAAGAGTTTAGCGATCACTAAAGATTATTCATATTATAAATCAAGTAATAATTCAAAAGAAGGTATTGAAAAAATCTTTGTTAAAAATGATTCTTTATTCAATATCACTTAATTTAAATTAAAAATAAAGTCAAAAATATCCGCAAAAAAATATATTCTTAATAATCAAATAATTATTTAAAACTTTTCTCCCCTTTCAAATTAATAAAATAAACGTTATCAAGGATTAATAATATTTAATTAATCAATGTTAGGAAATATATGGCACTCATCTAATTCTGCGGCTGAGTATTTAGGTATAGCTGAAATAAAACTTTCCTATCTAAGAGAGAATGGTTTTTTAAAACCTGGAATACATTGGAGGAGCTCTCCTCATGGGCAAAACAAACCCTGGAACCCAGAGGCTCTTTACAATTCATTATTGTGTAAAAAAATAATTGATAAATATTTTTCTGAAGATAAAAATGACCAATATGCAGCTTGATTTTTAAACAATCTAAAACTCCTCTAGATTAAAAAATTGTTTCTAAGCTAGTTTCCTAGTTAACCAAATTCTCGTTCTCAACGTCAATTAAAGTGGTTTGAAGAATTGGATATGAATTAATCATATTTATGTATTGCTTTGATTTCCGATAGGACTTTGCGGCTTTTTTGTAATGCCCCTCTGATTTCATTTCTAGTGAAATTTTTCTAGTATTTCTTTGGGAAGTTGTCATGAGAGGAGTTATCATATTTTCTTTTTAGTAATTGTTTGAGCATGGGTCAATAATGTATTTGGTTTTATTACACAAAAAATTGTTTATGTCAGCAAAAAAAGATTTTTAAGAATTCAAGTAGATTTGAAAATATTATAAAATTTTATTTGAAGTAATTAATTTTTGATTAAATTATAACGTCTTTACACTTAGAATTTTAATTGAAATTAACCTTACTTATACCCCTTAGAGTTAATAACCTTTACAATTTTGTTATTAATTAAACCGTTTGATGAAATATAAAGTATTCTCAAAACGTTTAAGCTAATCAATTCCTAAATGCAAACCTATGGTAATCCAGACACCACCTACGGATGGTGGGCTGGTAATTCAGGTGTAGCTAATCGCTCAGGAAAATTTATCGCTGCTCATGTCGCTCATGCAGGGTTAATTGTTTTTTGGGCAGGTGCTTTCACTCTTTTCGAACTATCAAGATTTGACCCCAGTGTCCCAATGGGTCAACAACCTCTTATTGCACTTCCTCACTTGGCTACCCTTGGAATAGGGTTTGATGCTGATGGAGTTCTAATGGGAGATACCAAGCCTGTACTAGCTATAGCTATTGTTCATTTGGTTTCCTCTATGGTACTTGCAGCTGGTGGATTACTTCACTCGCTACTTCTGCCAGGAAATCTTGAAGAATCAGAAGTCGCAAAGGCAAGGAAATTCAATATTGAATGGGATAATCCAGATAAATTAACTTTCATTCTTGGACATCATTTAATTATTCTTGGATTCGCTGTAATTCTTCTTGTTGAATGGGCAAGAGTTCATGGAGTCTACGATCCAGCTATTGGTGCCGTGAGACAAGTTGAGTATGATCTAAACCTCGCTGAGATTTGGAATCATCAAACAGATTTTCTACTAATAGATGATTTAGAGGATGTTATGGGAGGCCATGCTTTCCTTGCATTTGTCTTGATTACAGGTGGTGCTTGGCATATTGCTACAAAGCAAGTTGGTGAATATACCAAATTTAAAGGTAAAGGTCTTCTATCTGCAGAAGCAGTTCTTTCATGGTCTTTAGCAGGTATTGGTTGGATGGCAATTATTGCTGCCTTCTGGAGCGCATCAAATACAACAGTTTATCCTGTAGAGTTTTTTGGTGAACCACTTGAATTGAAATTCAGTATTTCTCCATATTGGATTGATACTGTTGACCTTCCTGATGGTGTTTATACATCAAGGGCATGGTTAGCAAATGTACATTACTACTTTGGTTTCTTCTTTATTCAAGGTCATCTTTGGCATGCACTAAGAGCCTTAGGATTTGACTTTAAGAGAGTTACAAATGCTATCAGTAACATTGATAGTGCTACTGTTACTCTTAAGGATTAAATTTTATTCACTAATAAATATTAAAAGGCCTCAATTAATGAGGCCTTTTTTATTTGATAAATTTTATCTATTAAATTAGATTTAAAAAGTATTAAGTTTAAAATACTTGAATATTTCTCTCCTACAGAATCAAAATATTTTCTCAAATTCTCTTTCAATAAGTCTATTAGGATTTTTTGTAATCGTTTTTTTCTTGATTTTTGGAAGGAAATTTAAATTTGCTGTTCAATTAGAAAGATTTGGATTACCCATAGCTGTTATTTCTGGAATTGTAGGAATATCCATAGGTCCCTATGGATTAATAAATGTTTTATCTAAGGAGACTACAAATGTCTGGAGTAATTTTCCTACTCCTCTCTTATCTCTAGTGTTTGCGACATTAATGATGGGCAGGCCAATTCCAAATATTAATGGTTTAATTAGACCCATTGTAAATCAGTTTTTGTTGGCTCTTTCATTGGGCTTTGGTCAATTTCTTGTAGGAGGATTAGTAGTCAAATACTTGTTGTCTCCTTCTATGGAAACAAATCCTTTAATGGGATGTTTAATAGAGGTTGGTTTTGAAGGAGGGCATGGTGCTGCAACTATCATTGGAGAAAGTTTTAATAAACTTGGATTCTCAGATGGCTTAGACTTAGGTCTTGCCATGGCTACAATGGGCCTTTTATCCTCTTCCTTATTAGGTAGTTTCTTTATTTTTGTAGGAAGAACTTTAGGAATTTCAGATACGGAGCAGATTGTTGATAAAGCAGATAATGAAAATCAAAATCTGAAAATAGGCATTTTTTCAGATTTGAGAATTTTATTAATAAATCTTGGCTTTGTAGGGTTAGCAATTTCTTTTGGGGTCTTGATACTTAACCTTTTGAGGTATATTTCAAACTACTTTGGGGAATTCTCAAAAGAAGTAATCTTATCGCTTCCTGTATTCCCACTTATTCTTATAGGATCACTTTTGATTAGATATATCTTAGAAAAAACCAATAATACAGAATTTATATCTAATCTTCTTCAAAGAGAAATTGGCATCTTGTCCACAGATTTATTAATTTTCACAGCAATGGCAAGTTTAGATATTGCTACTGTTCTTGATAATTGGAGATTGATTTTGGTACTTACTGTTTTTGGTTTGATTTGGAATTTAATTTGTATTGCTTATTTCGCATACTTTGTATTTGAAAAACACTGGTTTGAGAGAAGTTTAATAGAATTTGGAAATTCAACTGGAGTAGTTGCATCTGGACTACTTCTTTTAAGACTAGCTGATCCAAAAAATATTTCTAAAACACTTCCGATTTTTACATCAAAGCAACTTTTTGCTCAGTTAATCTTATCAGGAGGATTTTTTACAGTATTAGCTCCATTATTGATCTCAAAAATAGGATTAGATTATTGGACTGAGATTTGTGCAACAATAACTCTTTTTACTGTTTTGGTTGCATTCTTTTTTAACAAAAGGTTTTCTACAAGTTATCAATAAGAAGTTAGGTTAGTATAAAAATATATTTTACTTAATTTATGTCCTCCACACCATATGATATTCCCCCTCAAGAAAGTAAAGAAAAATGGTTTAGGAGTCACTTACTTGGAAGAGAAGTTGAATTAGGAGAATTATATAGTCTTGGATTTAACGAACTAGATTTAATTATGGCTGAAACTGCAGAAATTAGAAGTGATATTGAATTTAAAGAAAAAAATATAGGAAAATTTAGAACAGCAGGATATTTTTTAGAATTAGCCAAAATTATTGAAAAAAGAAAATTACTTGAAAGCTAATTAAAATCGAAATATTCTTTCTTTTTAGATGGTTTCCATGGATCAAATTTATACATTAATTTTTTAAAATGTTGATGTTTTTCAAAATACCCTAACCAATCTTTTATAGGATCATCAAAAAAATTTGTTTTTTTTTGGCTTTCGCAAGCGATTTTAAATTGCCTTACAAATGGCCAAATACACCAATCCGCAATCGTAGGTTTATCTCCAATTATCCATCTATTATTTGTAAGGATTTTATTCCATTTTTTTATGAATTTAGTAGCTTCTAAAAAATGGTAATCTTCTTCGCTTGCATTAAATCTTGCGGAATATTTAAAACGATCTAAATGATATTTAAAACTATGATCATTTTCAGAAATAATTTCTAAAATTTCTTCTTCTTTATTTTTGGGATTATAAAATTTCTTTATATTTTCCTTTTCTGATTCTGAAAGTGCCCAGATTATGATGTCTAAACTTTCCTCTATGACTTCTTTATTTTTTTTTAATAAAATTGGAACAGTTTTTGTCTTTGATTTATTCATGAATTCGATAGGCTTATTTTTTAAATCAACTTCTCTTATTTCTACTTTGATTTCGCAAATTAACAATGCCCATCTAACTCGAATTGCATATGGACATCTACGAAATGAATATAAAATATCTGTTGTCATTTTGTAAAAAAATAAAATTTTTTTGATTCTTTTAGTATTATCTACATAGGAATAACCTTAACTTTACATCGAAAATGGCGGGATATGTTTACCTTATAAGAATTGGAGATCTTTATCGTATTGGTAAGGCAGATAATCTTGATAAGAAAATTAGAAAACTCAAGCCAGATGAATTACTAACTTCCATCATGACTAAAGAACCTGAAACACTTGAAGCTAGGTTATTGAGAAAATATAAATCCCAAAGAATTCCTGAAACCGGATATTTGAAGCTCACTAAAAGACAAATATCTGAATGTAAAAAACAATTTGACTTAAAAGGAAATTTACCGCATACACTTGATGCTGAGGTTTCCATAACTTTATTTGCATCCTTTTTATTATTTGGAACAAATTTTTTAATTCTTAATTACTTTAATGTTGGATTTTTAAGAAATATTTCCTATTCATTCGGTTTTGCCTCGATACCTATGATAATTTTGTTTCTTACAGGTAGTTTTGGAGGATATTTTTCTGATGATTTATCTCTATTTTCGTTATTGACGAATCGAATAAAAGGTTTATTTATAGCTATTGCGATGATAACAATGGCTTTTTTAATGTTCAGACTAAATTAAATTTCATAATTACAATTTAAGGCTATTTCAAATGGAACTGACTGCATTGGTAATTTCAGTATAGTAGAACATATTTCAGCTATATCCCCTGGTTGAGTCATTTTTGACTTTTCTAAGGATGATATTTTCTCAGCCATTTTTGTATTAACCCAACTAGGACAAATAGCAGTAACTCTAATATTTTCTTCCCAACCCTTGTTCTTCATTGTTTGACAAAGACTCATTAAAGCGAATTTTGATGAGGAATATGCAGCTAAATCTCCCTTCGACCTTTTGCCGCTCATTGACACTAAAACGATAATTCTTCCATTATTTGATTGACTTAAGTGTTTCCAGGAAAGTCTGCATAAATGCCAAATGGCTAAAAAATTTATATTAAAAGTATTTAAAATCTCTTCTTCATCCCCATCTTTATATAAAAAAGGAACTTTTGAAAGGACTCCAGAACAGTTTATTAAAGTATCAAAACCTCCAAATTTACTAACTGTATTTTCTACCCACTCTTTGGCGGAAAATTTATCTAATGCATCATATTTATTTAGGAGTATTTTTTCATTGCTCCAATTATTAGGATCAATAACGCTTCCTTTAACAGACTCTAAATCTCTTAGCCCAATACTAATTCTATTTCCTGCTTTTAGTTCTTTATGTGCAATATTTAGTCCAATCCCGCTACTAGCTCCGCTTATCAAAATAGTTCTCATTTTAATTTTTAAATTATATGTTTGGTAAAACTATCCTCAATAACATTCTTAGTTCTTTACCGTGCATAATCATTAACCCTTTTTTTACACTCCAAGGGGCCTTTATAAACATTATGCACATTGCATACACAATTTCTCTTAAGGATAATGTATCAGTTAAAAATCCATACCATTGGGTTTTAGGTAATTTAAAGAAACTACCAAAAAATTCTCTTAATAGTTTTTCATCGAATCTCATAAGTTTTTCCAAACCAAATTGGTAGATTGATTTCTTTCTTATTAATTCTTTAGGCCATAAACTTTCCCAGCCTTTTCTCGCAATATGATAAGTACTTAATTTCTTATCATTCATTGCAGTTGATATGGCTTTTGCCACTAGTGGAGCTCTTCTTAAAACATTACCAATTAGATATCCTGATGCTGGGTGAACCATTGAAGCTGCTCCACCGTACCCCAATACTTGTTGTTTAAAGTCTGGGATAGGCATATTCATGGGTAAAAACAAACCAAGTTCTTCATGTTGCATGCTTGTAATTGAGATGTTTCTGTAAGAAAGTCTTTTTTCTAACCTTTCTTTTAAATTCTCCATTGTTAAAGGATTTACTAAACCAAGCGAAGTCTCTTCAAGAAAATACTTTCCATTTCCCATATCCATTGCATAGAGAAAAGTAGGGGGTTCTTTTTTTTGCTCCTCATTTAAATGATCATTACGATAATCCATCAAGACAAATTGCCCTTTTTTTAGTGGAGGCTTACTAAAACTTCCTACTATTCCATAACAAGTCTGCACTGCTAATGGTCCACATGATTTTAATTTAAGAAATACAGGGTCATATCCTGTCGCATCTACAACTAATCTTGCTGAGTAACTTTTCCCATCACTAGTAGTAACAATACTTTTATTTCTCTGAAAGTGTATCTTCTCTGCAAAACCCTCATGCCATTTAATGAAAGACTTATTACATTCATTTAACCAGTAACTATGTAATTTCTTCTTATCAAATAATCCATAATCTAAAGAATGCTCAGTTGCTTTATTCTCATAGTGATGTTCCTCAAGAGAACCATGCCCAAAAAAACTAACTGTATTTTTCCATCTATATTCAAGTAAATCCTGAAGCCCAAGTTGATCTACTTCTTTTCCCCAAATCCCATAAGTGTTTGGCCAAGGCTCGTCAGGACCATTAGGGGAAAGAACCTCTACATCTAATTTTTCTTTCCCTAAAGCTGAGGCAATCGCCATCCCCGCGGGTCCTGCACCTAAAACTAGTACATCTGGCAATCTTTTGGAAGGCATTAACTATAAATTATGAAGTTAGAAAAGTTTTTGAAAAAATAAAAAATATCTAAAACTTAATTTTTATAAATCATTCAAAATTTTATAATGAGAATAAATTTAATAATAAGCAAGAGACTCTATAACTAGCTCTTTTGTTCTGAGTGTTTTAACAATAATTTATAAGAAAATAAAAGAAAAAATAATATATAATTTCCTTACTGCAAACAAATGATTGTTTAATTCATATGATAAAAGGTAAAAATATTTTAATAACTGGAGGTAATTCTGGGATTGGTTTTTTTACCACAATTAACTTGTTAAAGTCACAAAATAATTTATATATTCCAATAAGATCATTATCTAGAAAAGAAGAATTTTTATTTAAACTTATAAAGTATTTTGATAAAGAATATCTAGAAAAATATTTAAACCTTATTGAAAATATTGATTTATCTAATTTGGAAAATATTCAAAAAGTTAGAGATTTTCTAATCAGAAAAAATATTTCTTTAGATGTGGTTATTTTAAATGCAGGCTTACAATATACTGGAGCTTTTTATCCTAAAGTCTCAAAACAGGGTATTGAACTAACTTTCGCTGTTAATCATCTCGCGCACTTTTATTTAGTTAATACTCTTATAGAACTAATAAATAATAAAAATGAATCTAGGATAATTATTACATCATCGGATGTTCATGATCCAAAGAGTTCAGGAGGAAATGTTGGTGAGAAAGCAGATTTAAATAATTTAGTAAATTTTAAAGAGGAAATTACAGGAAAATATATAAATTTTAATTCTGACAAGGCTTATAAAAATAGTAAATTATGTAATATTTTATTTGCTAAGGAACTTTCAAAAAGATTACAAATTAAATCTAGTAAAATATCCGTTATTTCTTGGGCTCCTGGTCTTGTAATTCCAAATGAGGATTTGGGTTTTTTCAGATATAGTAAAAAATTTAATAGCTTTGGATATTTTGTTTTTTCAAGTATTGCAAAAAATATTTTAGGTATTTCTGAAAATGTAGAAAATGCAGGGAAGTTGCTTTCTGATATCGCTTTTGATAATGATTTCAATAATATTAAGTACTTACATTTAAGCAATAAGCTTGTCTTTTATAAAAAACATAAATTACTTAAAAGTGAAGTAAGTGAGGAAGCTAGTAAAAAAGAACTTGCTTTAAAACTTTGGAGTTTTAGTGAGGAATTATGCCGATCATTTGGATTCGTTTCTCTCAATATTTAATGTTTGAGTTGGGAATGCAAATTCTATTTTATTTAAAGAAAATTCTTCAATAATTCTTAAGTTGATACTTTGTTGTGCTTCCATCGCAGCTAAATAATTATTGGTTGGGATGTAATAAACTAGTTCAAAATTAAGACTGAAGTCTCCAAAATCTGTAAAGTGACATCTATCAAAAGAAGCATCTTTAGTTTCTTCAATGATTTTTTTTATTATTTTTGGAATCATTTTCATGAGGGATGGAGAAGTTTCATAAACAACTCCTAATTTATGAACTAGTCTCCTTTTCTTCATCTGAGCATAATTTGAAATGATCCCATTAGTTAATGCACTATTACTCATAACTATTACTTCTCCGTTAATACTTCTTATTCTTGAAGATCTTACCCCTACTCTTTCTACCATTCCTAACACGCTATCAGACTTTATAAATTCCCCTTTCTGAAACGGTTTATCAAGCAAAATTGTAATGTATTCAAAAAATTCTTGTACTGGATCTTTTAATGCTAAACCTGCTCCGATACCACCTGCACTAAGCAAAGCCCAAATTGCGGTCATTTGTACTCCTATATTTTGTAAGAAAAATATTGATCCTATGGTCCAAGTAAAAGCCTTAATTAAAGGGGTTAATGATGAGATCATTGAACTAATTGAGGAGTCATCAATTTTTGCTGTAGATTCTGTTAAAGATCTTATTAATACTTTATTTAGGGCTTTAATGATAATTATTAATATAAGTAATTTTTGAATATTTAATAGTACAGATATAAAAGTTATTTCATCAGTGAAGAAATAATCAATTGCGAAATAGGCTGAGAGAAGAAAACCTATTGGTCTTATAATTCCAGTAAGAGTTTCAAAAATAAAATCATCAAAATTTGATTTTGTTCTTTTAGAAATCCTTTTAAAAATAATCTTGGAAATTTTAGATATTATTATTGATAATATTATTCCAAAAAGAAATATAGAAATTGCCAAAAGCAAGTTTTCCGTAAATAATTTCATATCTAATAAATTCTTAAATAACCAATATTTAAAGTTTAAATTATCTCTAAAAATAAACCAGTCTTATTTATCTTTAATTTTTGATGATATTTCTAATTTCTTTAAATTCTTTTCTATCTGATGTTTTACAAAGTTCGAAAATTATTGATTCAGTTGTAGTAATAATTGCTCCTTTATGAAGCATTCTTTGTAGTGCTATTTCGTGATCTAAATTATTTCTACTTCCCATAGCATCAGATATTATTTGTACTTCATATCCCTTTTTTAAAAATTCTAAGACACTTTGTTGTATGCAAATGTGTGTTTCAAATCCGCAAATTATCAGATTACTAATTTTTTTATTATTAAGTTCCTCCACAAGAAATTGACTAGTTGCTAAGCTAAAATCCATTTTTTGAATAATAGTAAAACCCGCTTTTGGTAATAACTTTGGGATTGTTTTGCCGAGTTTGAGAGGGTTTTGTTCTGAGACAAAAATGTTTTCATCCAGGATTTGGTAAGCACTTAATAGCTTTTGGATATTTTTGATTATTGAATCTTTGTTATTGATAGGGGATATAATTTTTTCTTGAATATCTATTAATAGTAGGGCATTTTTGAGTGGTAATTCGCTTTTAGAAGAATGTGTCATTAATTTCTTTTCTACAATATTTAAAGTGATTCCCTAAATATATATATGTATTTAATGTAATGTTTTTAAGGAACTTTAGTAAATATTTATTAGTTAAAAGTTGATTTACTCTCATCAAGAGTTATTATTGAGAATATATACATATATTATTTACTAATTGTCCTTATCTTCTCAATATCAAGTTATTACATCTCCCTTAGGAGATGGCTTACATAAAGATGGGAAGAGATTAACTCCTCAAAGACTTAAGGTTTTAAATTTATTTGAGAATATCGGAGCAGGTAATCATTTAAGTGCGGAAGAGGTTCATGAAAAATTAATTAAATCTAGTTCTAAAGTTTCCCTCGCAACAATATATAGAACTTTGAGACTTCTAGTTAAGATGGGTTTATTACATGAATTAGAGATTAGTGAAGGCGGTCATCGATATGAATTATTAAGTAATGAAACAGCAGATCATCATCACTTGATTTGTATTAGATGTGGAAGAACTGAAGAATTTGAAAGTGATGAAGTATTGAAGGCCGGTAAAGTCGCCGCTAAAGTTAATGGTTTTAAACTTATTGAATCCTCTTTAAATGTTAGAGCTATATGTCCTAATTGTATTTAGCAGAAACTAGGTTAAAGTTCCTCCACAGCTTGATCCAGCACCTGCTGTACAAGCAAAGCAATGTTCATTAACAGCTACTCCATAATTAAATTCAAATGATTTATTAATTAAATCAGAAACTGTCTTTGGTCCTTTATTTCCTTTTAAATTTATTTGCTGATTAAAGTCACAATCATAGATTTGCCCTTGCCAATTTACACTTATCGTTTTTTTACACATAAGGTTTTCTAAATTATTTTTATTAAAATTTTCTTTAAGTAATTTGTAATATGAGCCAAGTTTGTTTTCTTTATTAAGAGAGTCTGCGTATCTATTAATTGGCATATTGGTTATTGTATAAAGATTATTAAATGAGATGTTGTACTTTTCAAAAAGTATTCTTTTATAATCTGCTTCTAGGATTTCTTGTGATGGAGGAAGGATAGGATTTACGGGATTATAAACTAGATTTAATTGAAGTCCATCTTTTTGTTTCCCATATCCCAAATCATTAAGTATTTTTAAAGCATTAATACTTTTATCAAAGACTCCATAACCCCTTTGCAATTCTACATTATCCTTTTCATAGCAGGGGAGTGATGCTGTTACTATTACGTTATTCTTAGCAAGAAACTGGGGTAAGTCTTCGAATCCATCTTCAAAGAAAATTGTTAAATTACATCTATCAATAATATCAATATTCTTATCACTTAAAGTAGTAATCAAGTTTCTAAATTCAGGATGCATTTCTGGAGCCCCCCCGGTAATATCTAGAGTTTTAATTTTATATTTTTCTATTACTTTTGGAATGAGTGAAATTATTTCATTAGACATCTTTTCGGTACGTAATGGGCTTGAATTTACATGGCAATGTTTACAAGCCTGATTACATTTAAGGCCAATATTTATCTGGAGTGTTTCAATATATTCTTTCTTTATTAAAGGAAAACTATTTATCATGTTTTGTGATTTTTAATTCTTAGTGTAAAATTTTTTTTAAGAATTAGGTTTTTAATTTTGATCTTTTTTTTGCAAATGTAATAAACCAGTTTAAATATTCTTTTGGACCATTTTGAAAAATAATATCAAACTTTAAGTTGTCTGCCTCATCACTTATTCCTTTTAAACCAGATACTTTTGTAGAAGGTCTATAAACTTCTCCTGAACTACTGTCAACGAAAATTATTTTATTATTACTATCAAACTCTTTTCCTAGTAATTGTATAAATTCTAAGAATGATCGATCACTTCCTCCTCTTGAATAACTATTATTACTATTTTTTTGTGATGTAACTGTGTCGCCAATCCCAATAATTGTTGGCATATCTTCTGATTTAATATATTTTTTGCAGAAATTTACTTTTTCTATTAACGATTTAGGAGAGTCTCTAAAATTAAAGTTTCTACCAAATGGAGCTTTACCAGAAGTATCATAAATAAATTTATTTAATAAAAAGAGAACCCCTGAGTCTTTTACTGCACCTTTAATAAGTACCTGTATGTCCGTTGATCCAATATCATTTTTACTAGAGAGTTTTATTATTTCATTTCCATCTTTGCTCCCTAGATTTGGAGATATGTGAAGAAAAAATGAGTTTTCAAGTCCATGAGCTTTAGCTTTGTAAATAATTTCATTCATCATATCTTCAAAGTTTTTTTGAATACTTTTTCTTTTTTCAGAATCATCTTTTACTAAATCGAAAAGGCTATTAAAATTTATTGTTGGAGAGAACCTTGTTTTACATATCGATTTTGAAGCATGAGAATTTATTTCTTCTTGATTGAGATTAGGAAAAATTTTCTTTACTATTTTTTCAAAGCTAGGCCTCATTAAGTCAGGAACTTTGGCTAGGAAATCGACCTCTTCTTTTGATACTCCCTCAAAACTTATATTCCCATTATTATCTTGATATTCGACCCCGCATGCAGCTAAACCTCTTAAATAAAGACCTTTTTCTTTTGGCTGATCAATACTTCTTAGGCTCCTTTCAACTATTCTGTTAACCCCTCTTGGACCTTCATGTTCTCCGCAAGTTAAAACATAAAATTCTTTTTCTAAATTTTTAACGGCAAATATGAATTTTGATTCCAGTTTTCTATTCATTGGGTCTTTTACCAATGGAATACATACTCCATCTATATCTTGAATAAATAAGATATTTTTAGAATTAATTATTATTTCTTCAAAATCTAAATTAATTTTTTTCATTTTCTGTTATGAAATTCCTTCTCTTTTGAATTCATAATAAAGCTTTAACTTGAAAATATAAAATTCAATATTTATATTAAAACGTTTTCCGATGGCAATAAATTGGTTTAATGTATAAAAATGCTATTTATAGAAAATATTAAGATAATTTATGGATAAAAAGAACAAAATGAATAATAGTTTTTTTAGGCAGTTAAATAACGAAGAATCTTTTTATTCATTGTTAGAAGACATTGAAAGCTGCAAAGTGGGATTCTATAGTGTTGGATTATATCCAGCATCATTAGCATATAACTGTGCAATGCATTCTGAGTCAAATAATATTCTTTTAGCTCCAAGACCTGGAAGAGATTTATTAGGTGCTTTTTCTAAAGATGTTCTATCTAATATGGAGAACAAAATAATAGAAAAAGTTGAAGGTATGGGAAATTATTCTTTTGAGGGTAAAATTAAGATTAATACACTCGAAGATCTTCTTCTAAAATGTAAGATCGTTATTCTCGCTTCAAATAGTAATCACATACAAAGTGATATTCGTGACGCAATAGAATTAAGAAAATCTTTAAATCGTGAAAATGTAGTTCTTGCATGTCTTGTGGGCTCTTTTTGTTTTAATGATGAAGCTGAAAAACCATATATTTTATGTGATCAATATCCTGATTTAGCTTTCTTTACAGGCTTTCATCGTCATGGTGCATTACGAAACCCTAAAGATAGTTTTACCGCTAATTTTTGTCATCCTGACTCATTAACAGCTCTAATTGGTGCAAGAATTTTAAATCAATTATCTCCAAATATTCAAGTATCACCCGGAGTTCATAATATTGAATGCCAGTACATTAAGTCCATAAAAAATATTTCTTCAATATTCGCTGGGTTTGTTACTAACTTTCATTCGGAAAAACCTGGAATGTTGCCCACAATCAACACTGTTTTATTAACTCAGTGCTTGGATCAAGCAGCTACTGTTTCTTTAAAAGTTAGAAAAGAAAATAAATTTCAAAACGCAAATTTTTCATTAAAGGAACTTGGATATGGTGAAGATATTATTATCGCTAAAGAAAATCTTGGGAACAAATATGTTGAATCAGCTGACTATACTTTTTCTCAACTAAATGCTGTTAAAGCTGATGTTTTAGGGAGCATGTCGTTGCCAATAGAGGGAAATCCAACAAGGAATTTTCAGGCAGGACAAGTTTTATCAGATATGCTTTTAAGACTTAAGAGATGTCCTAATGATGTCGGCGAATTTATAAATTGGTGTGAAAAATTTAGCTTAGGTCAAGGAGGCCTTGAGGGCTTGAAGTCGCTAATATATTGGCCCAAAATTTACAGGGAATTTAATATTAAAAATAATAATTGCTCGATGATTAATCTAATTTATTTATGCTTTAATGCAAAAGCTGAAGAAAAAAAAGATATTTATGAAGTATTAATTAATTCAGATGCAATAACTAACTTTTGTCAGGAATCTGTAAAGCCTAATTTATGTTTAGAACTAAATTATAAACTTCAAGGAATAGATATTTTTGAGAATAAAAAATTATTTCATGAGAAATTAATTTCAAATAATAATAAAATTAATTTTGATAAAAAATTATATGAAAAATTATCTTCTAAAAAAAATCCAAACTACATTCAAGTAATTAATATAATAAATAAATACTTTACTAATTAGTACAAAACTTACTAAATTTATCTAAATCAATTGAGTTGCTCTTTTCTATTATTTACTTATCCTAATTTCAGCGTTAGACTTATTAAGTTAAAGTAGGTTTTTTTTGAATAAAGAATTATCACATCGCTCTCATGAACTCAAAGCTCTTGGTTGGAACCAAGAAGATTTATCAAGGTATGAAGACTTATGGGACTATAGTCAAAGATGGGGATTGATAAATCTAGAAAGAGAAGATAGACAATTTTTGAAAAAAGCAGAGAAGTTACTTCCGAAAATTCAAAATAAAAAAGCATCTGTTAAAAAATCTATTGAAGAGAAATCTTATTATTTATGGTTAAATTTCTATCTTGAGGAAATTAAAATTTTTAGTGAATCTAACGTGCCCAAAAAACAAGTAAGTGTTTGGACTCTTTTGATTGAAGAGGAGTTGAAACTTCTTAAAGAGCTACAACCAGTAATGGGATTACCAGATACTTTGAAGGCTAAAAATTTGTTTGTTAATAGAAAAAAAATTATTGAAAAAGCTTTTAAAGAATACGATGCTAAAAATAATAACGAGTCTTTTGATTTCATTAATATATTTAATAAATCTGAAAAAGATGTGAGTAAAAGCTGGAAATCTATTATTGAAAAAGATCCTGAAGCAAATAAAACTTTCCCTATTGTCGACAGTAATAATGTAGAAGATTTGAGATCTGAAATAAATGAAGATTTAAAATCATTTATGAGGGAAAATTATCCATCATTAAAAGAGGATTTATAAAGATTTATCTTCTTTATATTTATTTTTAGGAAGTTTTTAAGTTAAATAGATAATAGGAATAATTTAAAAATTTTGAGTAACCAAAAGTTCGAGACTCTCCAGTTACATGCAGGACAAGAGCCTGATCCAACTACTAACTCCAGAGCTGTACCTATTTATCAGACAAGTTCTTATGTTTTTGATAACGCTGAACATGGAGCAAATCTTTTTGGATTAAAAGAATTTGGAAATATCTATACAAGACTCATGAACCCCACTACTGATGTCTTTGAAAAGAGGATGGCAGCTTTAGAAGGCGGTATGGCTGCATTAGCAACTTCATCAGGTCAAGCCGCTCAATTTCTGGCAATAGTAAATTGTATGAAAGCAGGAGATAATTTTGTCTCTACATCCTTCTTATATGGAGGAACTTATAATCAATTTAAAGTTCAATTTCCTAGATTGGGAATAGAAGTTAAATTTGCTGAAGGAGATAGTGTTGATAGTTTTAAAGACAAAATAGATGATAAAACTAAAGCAATCTATGTTGAATCAATGGGAAATCCTAGATTCAACATCCCAGATTTTGAGGGTCTTTCTAATTTAGCTAAGGAAAATGGAATTCCTTTAATTGTGGATAATACTCTTGGGGCGGGAGGAGCTCTAATTAAACCAATTGATTTTGGTGCCGATATTGTTGTAGAAAGTGCAACTAAATGGATAGGAGGACATGGAACTAGTATTGGTGGTGTAATTGTTGATGCAGGAACTTTTGATTGGGGAAATGGGAAATTCCCACTTATGAGTGAACCAAGCGCTGCTTATCACGGCCTAGTACATTGGGATGCGTTTGGATTTGGGAGTGATATATGTAAATCTTTAGGTGTCCCTGATAATAGGAATATAGCCTTTGCATTAAGAGCTAGGTTGGAGTGTCTAAGAGATTGGGGTCCAGCTCAAAGTCCTTTTAATTCTTTCTTATTATTACAAGGTTTAGAAACTTTAAGTTTGAGAATAGAAAGACAAACTTCTAATGCTCTTGAGTTAGCAAAATGGTTAGATTCAAATCCTAAAGTTACAAGTGTTAATTTCCCTGGTTTGGAATCTGATCCTTATTACTCAAGGGCTAAAAAATATACTACAGGCAGAGGAATGGGATGTATGCTTATGTTCTCTTTAAATGGCGGATATGAAAACGCGGTTAAATTTATTGATTCTTTGGAATTAGCTAGTCATCTTGCTAATGTGGGAGACTCCAAAACTTTAGTTATTCATCCTGCATCCACAACACACCAGCAATTATCAGAAGAAGAACAATTATCAGCAGGCGTTACTCCAACAATGGTAAGAGTTTCTGTTGGTATAGAGCATATTGATGATATAAAAGCAGATTTTGAGCAAGCACTTTCAAAAATTACTTAAATAATGGAGATTCTTTGGCTTTAATAATACCTAGCAATTATCACAAGATTAGTGACGTTGAGAAAAATCATATTTCTTGGATTGAACCGGATTTGGCTGAAAGACAAGATATACGTCCATTAAGGATTGGTATTTTAAATATCATGCCTCTTGGTAAGCAATACGAATTCAATTTATTACATCCTCTTGGTTTATCTCCTCTTCAAATTGAGCCTGTTTGGATAAAGTTAAAAACTCATTCATATAAAACATGGGATCTTAACCATTTAAATAATCTTTATACAACATGGGAGGAGGCAAACGATCCAAAACCATTAGATGGAGTAATTATTACCGGAGCACCTGTTGAGCATTTGGCTTTTGAAGAAGTTAAATATTGGGATGAATTCGTAAATATTACTAATGAAGCAAGAAATTCATGTGCAAGCACCCTTGGGTTGTGCTGGGCAGGATTCGCACTTGCTTATTTGGCAGGTGTTAATAAAAAAGTATTTAATAAGAAATTATTCGGGGTATTTCCATTAAAGAGTCTTGCCCCGGGTCATCCTTTAATGGGTACGCAAGATGATGAGTTTATTTGTCCTCAAAGTAGATTTGCAGGGTTACCTGATCTTGAAATGGAAGAAGCTCAAAAAGAAGGGAAATTGAATTTGCTTGCATATGGCAAGGATGTTGGTTACACAATATTTGAAACCAAAGATCAAAAACAACTCATGCACTTAGGTCACCCTGAATATACAGTGCATAGAATAATTAGCGAAATTAACAGAGATAAAGAAAAGGGAGATGTACCTCCTCCTGAGAATTTTGATATTAATTCTTCAAATACATCTTGGAGATCTCATCGGAATCTCCTTTTCCAGCAATGGCTATGGTTTTGTTATCAGCAAGTTAGTCTCAGTTGAATTTAATTAGTGAGAGGTTTCAAGACCTCCTAGTCTTTCAAATAAGTTCAAGCTTTCTTTATTTAATCCAATAATTTCAACTTTTGAACCGCTATTTTTGAATTTTCTTATAATTTGATCTAAAGCAACAACCCCACTCTGATCCCAAATATGAGCTAAAGACATGTCAATTAAAATATCTTTTGGATGCTCATGAATATCGAATCCTTGTAGAAAATATATTTTACTGACAAAAAATAATTGACCTTCAACTTTGTAAGTTATTTGGTTTTTAACTTTAACTCTTGAAACCGTTATTACTTTTGCAACTTTCCTGCTAAAAAGTATTGCAGCTAAACCAACTCCTGCAATAACACCTAGGGCAAGATTATGTGGTTTTGTAAGCATCGTAACCGCAAAAGTCATTAGCATTACTGCAGTATCACTTTTTGGTATCTTTCTAATATTCTTCAAACCAGTTAAATCAGCAGTGCTTACTGCAATTGTGATCATTATTGCTACTAAAGCGGCCATGGGTATGGCCCCTATCCATGGCTTTAAAAGGATGATCATTAATAATAATGATAATCCTGAAATTAAGGTTGATAACCTAGATTTACCTCCATTCTCATTATTCATAACTGATTGCCCTACTAACGCACAGCCTGCCATGCCTCCAAATAAAGAGGATATTATATTAGCTATACCTTGTCCCCTTGCTTCTTTATTTTTGTTGGAACTTGTGTCTGTGGCATCATCTAATATATCTTGAGTTAAGAATGTTTCCATTAAACCAACCAGCGATATCGCTAAGGATGTTGGCAATATCACACCCAAAGTTGAAAGGTTGAATGGTACTTTCCCATTCGCTAATTCACCAAATGGTAAGGAGAGACTAGGGAATCCATTTGGTAATGTCCCTAAATCACTTACAGTAGGGATTTCTAATTTTAAAAAAACACTTATTAAAGTAAGCAAAACAATTGCTACTAATTGAGAAGGAATTATTTTTGTTATTTTGGGAAATCCGTAAATAACAATTAATCCTAAAATTACAAGAATCCAAACGGTAGGTATTTGACTATTTGTCGGATATTTTGAAAGTTCATTTTCTAATAGTTTCCCTTCATTAATGCCAATTCCTAGTTGAAGGAATTGAGCTTGAAATATTAATAAAGCAAGAGCATTTACAAATCCGCTTAATACACCTGTAGGTACAAACCTCATTTGATAAGCCAGCCTTAGATATCCCCAGAGTATTTGAAAAACACCTGTTAATAATCCTGCTGCTATTAAATAGGAAAGACCAAGATTTGTTCCAGGGGCCTGAGCTTCTCCAATAGCAACAACCCCAGTCATTAAAAGAGCTGTTGATCCTGTCGCGGAAGTAATCATACCCCTTCTGCCACCAAGAATCGCAATTGTTATAGATAAGCAGAATGCGCCATAAAGTCCAACTTTAGGATCAACCCCAGCAATTCCTGAAAAAGCAATCGCTTCAGGAATCATTGCAAAAGCTACTACTAATCCCGAAAGAATATTAGATTTTGGATCATCTAACCAATTTTTAGATAAATATTTGGTGAAATTTGACATTTTAATTTCTTCTTATACTTAAAAAGTTACCTTATAGAGGAGGCAAAATACCTTCTGGATCACAAATATTCTTTAAAGTTTTTAATTCATTAAGTCTTTCTCCAAAAGATAAATAGACTTCTTCTTCGTGAGAATTTAAATGATTATGAATCTGAGCTAGATGTATTTTTGGAAAAAATATTTTTAGTTTCTTCCACGATTCATTCATCCACTTCAAAACAATTTCCTTTTCTTTAAGATCGTCTTTTTTCCATGAGGCATAGATCCAAGGTTTCCAAGTGCTTGCCCGATGAATAAAGAAACTTGATTTATGATCCAATTCTTTTGTCTTTCCTCCAAGCTGTTGTGAGGCAACATAACAAGATTTATTTGGTTTGTCCTTAATTATTTCTTTCATACATTTAATAAAAATCTGAACATTATCTTTTAAATCTTCTCCAAGAAGACTTATTACTTCTGAATGATTATTCTTATTCAATTCAAATAGATCTAATTCTTTTGGAAAAAAGTTTATCTGATTATAGTTTTCATAACTTTTTATTTTGAGAGAAGTAAATTTTTCAAGTGTTTTAAAATAGTTTTTGGTAATTTTATTATCTGAATCATTTTTTATCTCCGCTAAGATATAAATATATATATTTTCGGCATAAATCCATTGTAGGCTTAAATTCTCTGGGAATCCCTCAGCCAAATTAATAATCTTTGAGAGTACATTCTCATCTACAAATCCTTCAATAATTTGAATAGGGTATGCTTGGAATATTTTAAGACCAATTTCAGTAATTATTGCGAGAAAAGGAGCAGCACCTTTAAGTCCTTCCCATAATAGTTTTTGGGCGGAATTTAGACTGTTTTGTTCTAATGATATAAAAGTTCCATTCCCTAAGTATCCTTTTATAGAGACAATA
>QCTC01000014.1 GCA_003211315.1 Prochlorococcus sp. AG-670-O17
GAGAAAAAAGGTGCATCTATTCTAGTCGTAGGAATTAAAGAGGTAGAGGGAGATTTTACTGTTAATCAGGCTGTTAGAATTGTAAATACTAATAAGAAAGAAGTTGCAAAAGGTATAACATCAATGAGTAGTGATTCTCTAAAAAGATTCATAAATAAAAAAGAAAACATTAATCCATCAATGATCGTGGTTCATAGAGATGTTCTTGCTCTTACATAAAAAAAAGTCGAAAAATGTTATTAAGTAAATTAGTTGATCTCATAAAGATTGGAAATTCAAAATTTATCAAAGCAAACATATTCGAAAATATATATATAGAAAATGCTGCTTCTTTAGATATTGCATCAAAAAATCAAATATCCTTTTTAGAGGAAAACAATATCTTGAAAGATAATTTAGGAAAAACTTCTGCTTCAGCAATTATTACATCCAATAATAGTGAAATTTTAGGTTTACTAGAGTCACTAAATATTTCAAATATAGTTGTAGAGAATCCTAGAATTGCATTTGCAGAAGTATTAAATTATCTATATGAAGAAATTACTTTCAACCCAGGTATTGACGATTCAGCTGTTATCAGAGGATCTGCAAAAGTAGGAGAAAATTGTTATTTAGGACCTAATATTTATATTGGCGAAAATTCAATAATTGGTGATAATAATAAAATTTTTCCTGGTACAACTATTTTAGGAAATGTAAGGATAGGGAATAATAATGTAATTCATCCAAATTGTGTAATTTATGAAAATACAAGCATTGAAAATAATTGCGTAATAAATTCGAACACTGTTATAGGTTCTGAAGGGTTTGGTTTCATTCCTCAGAATGGCAAGTGGATTAAAATGCCTCAAAAAGGTGCTGTAATAATAAAGAGCTTTGTAGAAATTGGGACAAACTGTTGTATTGATAGGCCATCTGTCGGTAATACATTTATAGATGAAGGAACTAAAATGGATAACTTAGTTCAAATAGGTCATGGAGTTAAAATAGGAAAAAATTGTGCATTTGCTGCTCAAGTGGGGATAGCAGGAGGAGCTGTTATAGGGAATGGCGTAATCCTAGCTGGGCAAGTAGGAGTTAATAACAGAGTGAAAGTTGGTAATAATGTCATAGCCAGTTCAAAATGTGGGATCCATTGTGATATTGAAGATGGAGAAATTGTTAGCGGCTTTCCAGCTATGAAAAATAAATCTTGGTTAAGGAGTTCAAGTGTTTTTAAAAAATTACCTGAATTAGCAAAAAAGCTTAGACAATTAGACAAGAAATAAATTATTCTTTTAATAAATAAAAAACTAAATGAAGAGATATAAAGTTGTTCTACTTTCTGGAGATGGGATAGGTCCAGAAATATCAGAAATTTCAATAAAAATACTCAAAAGACTATCTCAAAAATATGATTTTGATATTGAAATTAAAGAAGAATATTTTGGTGGAATAGCTTATGAAAAGCATAATGATCCAGCGCCTAAAGAAACACTAGATCAATGTAAAGCTAGTGATGCAGTACTTTTAGCTTGTGTAGGTGATGTAAAATACGATAATTTACCAAGAGAATTAAGACCAGAAAGTGGTTTACTTAAATTAAGATCTGCATTGAATTTATTCGCTAATATAAGACCAGTAAAAATAAGAAGATCACTTCTTGACTCAAGTTCCTTAAAAAAAGAAATCATCAAAAATGTAGATCTAATTGTAGTAAGAGAATTAATAGGTGGAATATATTTTGGACAGCCAAGAGGACAAATTACTAACACTAAAGTCAAGAAAGCCTTCAATACGATGGTTTATGACTCTAACGAAATAGAAAGGATTACAGAAGTTGCGATAAAAATAGCAAATCAAAGAACTAAAAAAATTTGTTCAGTAGATAAATCAAACGTACTTGAAGTAAGCCAATTATGGAGAGATACAGTTTCATTAGTCGCTTCAAAAGATAAAGATTTAAATTTAAGTAATATGTATGTTGATAATGCTGCCATGCAACTCGTAAAGGATCCAAGCCAATTTGATGTAATTTTAACTAGCAATTTATTCGGTGATATTTTAAGTGACTTAGCTGCAATGATAACTGGCTCTATTGGAATGCTTCCATCAGCATCTTTAACCAATTCGGGTCCTGGTGTCTTTGAACCAGTTCATGGTTCTGCACCTGATATAGCTGGTAAAAATATTGCTAATCCTATTGCTATGGCATTATCAACTTCAATGATGCTTAAAATTGGTTTAAACGAGTCAGAGGCTGCAGATGATATAGAAATAGCTATTGATAATGTTTTATCACAAGGATATAGAACATCAGATTTAGACAATGGTAATTGTCAAGTTCTTTCTTGTAGTGAGATTGGACAAAAAATTATTCAAGAAATTTAAATAAAAAATTAATAAATTAAAAAATATCTTTAACTTGAGCAAAAGTTGGCATATGACCTGTCAGAATTACTAAATATTGTTTTAATTAAATGTCTAAACGTCATCCAGTAGTAGCTGTAACAGGGTCATCAGGTGCAGGAACTAGTACAGTAAAAAGAGCATTTGAGCATATTTTTGCAAGAGAAGATATAGTTCCAGCTGTTGTTGAGGGAGATAGTTATCACAGGTTTGAAAGAATGCCTATGAAAAAAGCCATGGCAGAAGCACTCTCAAAAGGGGAAAATTTTTCTCACTTCGGACCAGAAGCAAATCTTTTTGACAAATTAGAGGAACTTTTTAAAATTTATGGTGAATCAGGTGGAGGAAAAAAAAGATATTATCTTCACAGCCCTGAAGAAGCACAGGAACATAATGCAAGACTAGGGACATCATTAGAACCAGGTCAATTCACCCCTTGGGAAGATATTCCCAATGGAACAGATGTTCTTTTCTACGAAGGTTTACATGGTGGTGTTGAGGGAGAGGGATACAATGTTTCCTCCTATGCAGACTTACTTGTTGGTGTTGTACCTATTACGAACTTAGAGTGGATACAAAAAATTCATAGGGATAATGCTGAAAGAGGTTATTCAGCTGAAACTATAGTTGATACTATTTTGAGAAGAATGCCAGACTACATAAATCATATTTGTCCACAATTTAGTAAAACGGATATAAATTTCCAGAGAATACCTACTATTGATACTTCTAATCCCTTTATATGTAGAAACATTCCAACACCAGATGAAAGTTTTGTAATAATACATTTTAGAAAAGGGGCAAGAGAAAAATGGGGGATTGACTTTCAATACCTTTTGGGAATGATTCATGATTCATTCATGTCAAGCCCAACTAGTATTGTTGTTAATGGAGGGAAAATGGGTTTTGCCATGGAATTGATCCTCACTCCCATAATCCATAAAATGATTGAAGAAAAGAATCATTCATAGATAGTTTTAATTGCTTTTTACTTAAGTCTTCAAAATAATCTTAATTTTTGAAGGCATAAATTAATCAAAATATAATTCTTATGGTATTTATAAAATTTAACTAAAAAAAGAATTTCAAATATTTATATATCTTCCTTGATAAAAGGGCCGTATTTGGACTTAAATAGAAAAAACAGAGGATATTGTGTCTTTAATCGACTGGTTTGCCGCAAGGAGAAAAGATCAATTTGTTGGGAAGGTTTCTCAAGATCCAGAGGAAAGTGACGGTCTTTGGGTTAAATGTTCAGAATGTGGGCAAGTTGCTTATAGAAAAGATTTAATTTCGAATTTTAATGTGTGCAGTAATTGTGCACACCATAATAGGATTAACAGCGATGAAAGAATAAAAATAATCGCTGACAAAGATTCATTTAAAGAGTTTGATGGTTCATTAAGACCTACTGACCCATTAAAATTTAAAGATAGGAGATCTTATTCAGACCGAATAAAGGAGAGTCAAGAGGGTACCGGCCTCAAAGATGGAGTAATAACTGGATTATGCTCTATTAATTCAATGCCTTTGGCCTTAGCAGTAATGGATTTTAGATTTATGGGAGGATCAATGGGGTCCGTAGTAGGAGAAAAGATTACTAGAATTATTGAAAGAGCAACAATTGAAAAATATCCAATTTTAATTGTTTGTGCCTCTGGTGGAGCAAGAATGCAAGAGGGAATGTTAAGCCTTATGCAAATGGCAAAAATATCAGGGGCACTAAAAAAACATAGAGCTAAAAATCTTCTTTATATGCCTTTATTAACACATCCAACAACGGGAGGAGTTACTGCTAGTTTTGCAATGTTAGGAGATCTAATATTGGCAGAGCCAAAAGCTCTTATTGGATTTGCAGGGAGAAGAGTAATAGAACAAACCTTAAGAGAAAAGTTACCTGATAATTTTCAAACAGCAGAATACCTTTTAGAACATGGATTCGTAGATGTAATCGTAAATAGGAAGGATCTTAAAAGCACTCTGACAAAAATTTTAAAAATCCATGGTGTAAAAGAACTAGTTGAGGCAACTTAAACGATGAAAATTATTTTTAATTTTTTTTCTTTATGTTTTGCCTTTTTAATTCTAATTTTAAATAACTCTGGATTTGCATATGCTGTTAGTAATGTAGATTGGGTACTTTTAAAAGAAAATAATGATGGTAAGGAATGGATTGATATGGGAAGTATTAAGGAAACAAATGCTGGAGAAATAACAGTTTTAACAAAGTTCCTTAAAAATCCCAAAGAACCAAGTGATAAAGAAGAATTATCTCTTTATGTTATGAGAATTAATTGTAATGATAAAACATTTAAAGATACTTCAATTAATGGAATCCCACAGTTCGGTTCAAAGTGGCAAACTTCAAATAATGATGAGCTTATTGATGTTGTTATTGAAAAAGGTTGTTCTGAAAAAATAGATTAATGACTAACATTAATATCTCACGAAAATTAAGAATCGCAATTGCTGGCTTAGGATTTGGAAAAAAAATTCATTTGGAAGCTTTAAAAGAATCAGATTACTTAATTCCAACTGCAATTTATCACTATAAAAAAGAAAAAGGACCATCATTAGAGAAAGAAACCGGTTTAAATTTTTACCATGATTGGGAAAAATTAATTAAATCTAAAGATATCGACGGTATAATAATTGCTACATCTCCTGAATCAAGATTTAAATTAGCAAAGGAAGCATTAGAAAATAATAAACATCTCTTATTAGAAAAACCTGTTGCCTTAACTGCTGAAGAAATTGAAGAACTCCAAAGAATATCCTTAATTAATAATTTGAGTGTTTGCGTAGATTTTGAATATAGAGCAGTGCCTCTTTTTCTACAAACCAAGAAAATAATTGATGAGAATATTTTAGGTAAAATTTATTTAATTAAGCTTGATTGGTTAATGGGCAGTAGATCTGATCCCAAGAGAGCATGGAACTGGTATTCATTAAAAGAAAAAGGGGGAGGAGTAATTGGAGCTTTGGGAACTCATGCATTCGATATGTTGAACTGGTTTTTTGGAGAATCGATAAAGGTATCTGGAAAAATATCAACATCAATTAAAGAAAGATCTTTGCCTAAATCCTCCAAGATATTGGAAGTAACAAGTGAAGATATTTGTATAGCTAACCTTGAAATAACTAATTACGATAGCGCTCTCATACCATGTCAGGTTTCATTATCCTCGATTTCAAAAAATGGAAGAGGATTTAGTTTGGAAGTATACGGAAGTGAAGGCTCACTTTTCCTTAGTAGTGAAAATCAAAAAGATTACGTACATGGTTTTAATTTAAAATTTTCAAACAAAGAGGATAAAACATATGATTTGCCTGCTGATCCTCTCTACAATTTTAAAAAAACTTGGTCTGATGGAAGAATTGCACCTGTTAAGAGAATTCACAATTTATGGGCTGAGAGTATCAATAATCAAACACCCGTAATCCCTGGATTGTCTGAGGGACTTAGTAGTCAAAGAGTTTGTGAAGCAATAAGAAGATCCTCAGATAGTGGTATTTCTATAAAAATTTAGCTATATACATTGCTGAGTAACAATTATTACGCGATAAAGTATTGAATTGATTTTATTTTTTCTTCATATTCTGGAAAAATCAACTGAACTGAAATTTTAAAGAATGGCATTAAATTACTACAAAAAAGAGCTTAAAGAAAATGCTCAACATTTAGCTTCCAAAGGAAAAGGAATATTAGCTGTAGATGAATCAACTAAAACAGTAGGAAAAAGATTAGCAGGTATTGGAGTAGAAAATACTGAAGAGAATAGAAAAGCATATAGAGGAATGCTTTTCACCACGGAAGGTCTTGGTAAATATATAAGTGGCGCAATTTTGTTTGAAGAAACACTTTTTCAGAACCATCAGGATGGGGAATCAATGGTGCAAAAGCTTAATGAGTTGGGAATCATACCAGGTATTAAGGTTGATAAAGGTTTAAATCCTCTTCCAGGTGGTGGAGACGTAGAAACATTCTGTTCTGGTCTAGATGGATTAGTTGAAAGAGCAGCAAAATACTACGAGCAAGGAGCAAGATTCGCAAAATGGAGGGCGGTTTTACAAATAACAGAAGATGGTTGCCCATCAAAATTATCTATACAAGAAAATGCTTGGGGATTAGCAAGATATGCTAGATCAGTTCAGGAATCAGGCTTAGTACCAATAATTGAACCAGAAATTTTAATGGATGGTGATCATACTATTGAGAAAACTGCCGAAGTTCAAGAAGAAGTTATTAAGCAGGTATACATAGCTTGTCAGGCTAATGGGGTTTTCCTTGAAGGAACACTCTTAAAACCTTCAATGACTGTTAATGGGGCTGAGTGCCCAACAAAAGCTGATCCTATGAAGGTCGCTGAAATGACAATAAGAACAATGGAAAGATGCGTACCTGCATCAGTTCCTGGAATTGTTTTTCTGTCTGGAGGTTTAAGTGAAGAAGCTGCTTCAGTGTATTTAAATAACATGAATACTCTTTATAGAAAAGCCTTATGGAACGTTTCATTCTCCTATGGACGAGCTTTACAGCATTCTTGCTTAAAGGCATGGAAAGGAAGCGACACAAATGCGGGGCAAAAAGCTTTAATTGCTAGAGCTCGTGCAAACTCTGAAGCTTCAAAAGGTTCATATGTAACAGGATCTCAACCGTCATCTGATGAGCAATTATTTGTTGCTGGCTATACTTACTAACAAAAGGAAACAGAAAATATACACTTAGGTATTTAAACAGTTTCATATTTTTAGTGATTTGTATATCTAATGACGTGACATTTGATACCTCTATATATTAAACTCTCGGAACATATTGCTTATTTTTTCTTAAGCATCTAATTAATTTTTAATTATGGCCCTCGTTCCACTGAGACTACTTTTAGATCACGCAGCCGAGAATGGTTACGGTATACCAGCTTTTAATGTCAATAATCTTGAGCAGGTTCAAGCGATCATGGAGGCTGCTTACGAAACTGATAGCCCTGTAATTCTTCAAGCTTCAAGAGGAGCAAGAAATTATGCTGGAGAAATTTTCCTTCGTCACTTGATCCTCGCCGCAACAGAAACATATCCAAATATTCCAGTTGTAATGCATCAAGATCATGGTAATGAGCCATCAACTTGTTATTCAGCAGCTATTAATGGTTTTACATCGGTAATGATGGACGGATCTTTAGAGGCAGATGCAAAAACACCCGCAAGTTATGAATATAATGTTGCAGTAACAAAAAAGGTAGTAGATTTTGCACATTCAGTGGGAGTTAGTGTTGAGGGTGAATTAGGTTGCTTAGGATCTTTAGAGACAGGGAAGGGTGAAGCTGAAGACGGTCATGGATTTGAAGGCGAACTTTCAACAGATATGCTTTTAACTGATCCTGAAGAAGCTGCTGACTTTGTAGCGAAAACTAAAGTTGATGCTTTAGCTATAGCGATAGGAACAAGTCATGGGGCATATAAATTCACAAGAAAGCCAACAGGAGAGGTTCTTGCTATAAGCAGAATTGCTGAGATCCATAAAGCCCTACCAAATACTCATCTTGTAATGCATGGGTCGAGTTCAGTTCCTCAAGAATGGTTAGATATCATTAATAAATATGGTGGAGAAATTCCACAAACATACGGTGTACCTGTAGAAGAAATTCAAGAGGGAATTAGAAACGGGGTAAGGAAAGTAAATATCGATACTGATAATAGACTTGCATTTACAGCAGCAGTTAGAGAAGCTGCTTTTGCTGACACGGCCAACTTCGACCCAAGACATTTCAATAAACCTGCCAGAAAATACATGAAGCAAGTTTGTCTAGATAGATATAAGCAATTCTGGTGCGAAGGTCAAGCAAGTAAGATCAAACAAAGCAGCACAAATTATTACGCTGATCTTTATGCGAAAGGAAACTTAGATCCAAAAGTGAAAGCAGCAGTTTAATATTTAAGCAGAGATGAAATAAAAAAGACCTCAATATTCGAGGTCTTTTTTTATTGGGTAATTAAAGACTTCAAAGTATACAGACCATCTATTCCTCCAATAGATTCATCACAAGCTCTTTCAGGATGAGGCATTAATCCTAAAACATTTCCTTTTTCATTAGTTATACCTGCTATGTCAGAGGTAGAACCGTTAGGATTAGTTTTGTATTTCAATGCAATTAAATCATTATCAGTAAGTTTTTTAAGTGTATCTTGATCGCAATGATAACGACCTTCTCCATGAGCTATTGGTAATTTTATATTTTGTTTTTCGTTTAACTTTTGAAACCAACCGCCTTTCGAAGTGATCACATTCAAGTCAACATCGTCACAAATGAAATTGAGATTTTTATTAGCAACAAGTGCTCCAGGAAGAAAACCTGATTCAGTTAAAATCTGAAACCCATTACATATACCTAATACACGTCTTCCGCTTTTAACAAAGTCATGTAAAGAATTTATTAATGGAGAGAATCTAGCTATTGCTCCACATCTTAAATAATCACCATAACTAAACCCTCCTGGCAAAACAATTGAATCAACTTCATTCAAATCAGATGATTCATGCCATAAGAATTTTGTTTTAATGTCTAAACAACCTTCTAAAGCCCAGGAAACATCACGATCACAATTAGAACCAGGGAAAACGACAATACCAACAGTAAAACTAGCCATTTATAATTTGTTTATTGAATACTCATAGTCTTCAATGACTGTATTAGCGAATAATCGATCACATAATAATTCAATGTTTGCTTTAATATCTTCTTCATTACTTTCGAGTTTAACTTCAATCATTTTTCCTATTCTTAAAGATTTAATTCCTGCGACTCCAAGTTTGCTGGAAGCAGACTTTATTGCCTCTCCTGCTGGATCAAGAACGGAAGGTCTTAACCTTATAAAAACTTTAACTTCAAATTGATCCAATTAAAAAATTATTTCTAATAGAAGAATAGTTTAAATTTTAATAAAAAAGTACTCTTAATTAATAAACAAATATTTTTATCATTAAAACCAAAAAAATTTAATTAAACGTTTACATAACCCTTACCAAAACATTCTAAACAAGTTCTTCTTGAGTTTTCAGAAGTTTTAAAATTACCTGACCCAACACATTTAGAACAAATAACCTTAAAACAAGAAATTGAATCTTCAGTAAGGATACTAGCTTTAAAAGCAATTTTTGAATCATCCATTTTCAATTTTGAAATCACAGAAATTTTCCAGAAACTACTTTAAAATTAAATGCTTATTTTTGGACGTTTAAAACCTTAAATTTCTCTTTAATTTTTTTTATAAATTTATTAATCGATTCACTATCAAAGGAAATTATGACTAATTCAATTCCCCCAGTATCAATTGGTCTCCAACAATTAAGAGGTGCTTCTTCGTACCAAGTATTTATTTTTTTTCCAACTATTTGTATTTGTAAAGGCAAAGATTTATTTGGAATCCATATACGTCCTTTTATTCGAAGAATATTAATTTCACTTAAAACGTTTACTATCTCTTTCTCAAATTCTTTTTTGTCAAGAAAATAATTTAACTTTACCGAATCAGAGACAAGTTCAACGTGATTATGATCATGTTCTTCAGAAATAAATTTTTTATAATTATCCTTTTTTAAATCAATATCAAATATATATTTTAAATCAATTTTGCCATTAAAAGATTTAAGAATAGGAACAGTTGAATTAAACTTTTCTTTGATTATATTTTTGATAGATATAAATTCATTTTCATTTAAAACATCTGCTCTAGATATTAGAACGATATCAGAAACCTCTAACTGTTCTTCAAAGAGTTCGTCAATGGAAGCATTATGGTCAATCTTATTTAACTCATCGTACTGATTAGTTATTTCATTTAAATCATTTATTGGAGAGCCCTTAAGCATTGACTCTCCATTGACTATGCCAATTACGAGATCAAGATATATTGATGACCTTATCTCAGGCCAATTGAGTGCTTGTATCAATGGTAAGGGTAAGGCAAGTCCACTCGTCTCAATGATTATTGCTTCTATATCAGGATTAAAATTTACAAGTGATTTTATCGAGGGAATAAAATCATCTTGAACGGTGCAACATAAACAACCATTATTTAATTCAATAATACAACCTTCATCAGAATCGTCACAGCCATTGCAGCTTTTAACCAAGTCACCATCAATCCCAACATCACCAAATTCGTTAATTATTAACCCAAATTTTTTATTGCTCTCTCTTAGTAAATATCTTAAAAAAGTAGTCTTTCCTGACCCGAGAAATCCAGAAATTACAACTACAGGTATTCTTTTATTCATATATATTTTCTAACAACCAAGACTATATTCTGTACTTTCTCCTGTCGAACTATTAGTACCATTTGCTATTTCACATAATTCTTTTTGTTGTATTCGGCTAAGAACTGCATTAGTAAAATCTGCGCCATCAATCTTAGCTCCATCAAAATTACTTTCCATTAATAAAGCATTTGTGAAATTCACATCTGAAAGATCTGCGTCTGTAAAATCTGTTGCGTATGCTAAAGCGTCACTAAGGTTAGCTCCAGTCATAGTTGCGTTTTGTAATTTACTATTATTAAAAACTGCGCCCTCCAAGTTACTTTGACTAAAATCAAATCCATTTAAATTGAACTTTACAAATTCATTACCACTAAGATCTTGACCATGCATATCTTCCTCTAAATCAAGGTCTTGCTGGTTTCTTATTTCTGGAGGTCGTTTAGCCCAAGCAGAGTTTACAAAATTAAAAAATAGGATTCCGATAAAAAATATAGTTATTAAAGCATTCTTGAGGAAAGGAAAATTAATTGATTTAATCATAATAAAAATGTATTTTAGATCTAGGGTTTTAAAGTTTGTATTAACATCTTAAAGGAAAATATATGGCAATGTCACTAAAGGTTATTGTTCCTCCTCATCCATTAATAAAACATTGGCTTTCAATTTTAAGAGAGAAAAATACTCCTAATATTTTATATTCGACTGGCTATGAACAATTAGGAAAATGGCTAACTTATGAAGCGTTAAGAGATTGGCTTCCATATAAAAAAGAGTCGATAAAAACAGATAATGGAGAGACAGAAGGTGTGTTTATAAATAATGATTATCCAATAAAAGTAATAGCGATAATGCCTGAAGGATTATCCCTATGGTACGGAGCAAAAGAAGTGATCCCAAATTCAACTCTGTTGTTAGGAGAATTACCAACAAAAATCGAAGAAAATGAAGGTGTTATTGTTTATTCAGATCAAATAAAGATGAAATCAAATCCAATTGAAACTCTTATTAACTTAAAAAGATTAGGGGTTGAATCTAATAGGATTTTATTAATATCATCCATTTGCAGCAATAAAGGTCTAAATGAAATTGCAAAGATATTTCCTCAACAAGTTATATATACATCTTGTATTGATGAAGAAGACGAAAATTCAAATTTGTTGAAGCCGGGAATTGGAAACCCTTTATTGCGTTTGAGTACTATATTTTCAGATAAGAACTAAGATATAATATAAATAGAAATTAATTACCAATGTCTGAATATAGAGATTCGTCTTCAAATAATTTTTTATCTTTAATAAGTGGGGCTTTTATCGGAGCAGCAGGTTTGGCATGGTGGTTAATCTCCGAAGCAGATAAAAGAAAAGAAGAAAAGAAACAAAAAGCAATGATGTATTCATCTAGAATTCAAGATGGTTCAGAGGCTATTGACACAAACGAAAATATTAAAGACGTTGAAGGGGATAAATTAGAGCAGAAAGTTGAAGAGCTTAATTCTGCAATTGCTGATGTAAGGAGGCAACTTGAGGAGTTAGGACAATAAAATAAAAAAGGTTCTCAAATCATATGAATAAATTAAGATCATCTGCAATAACTCAAGGTGTCCAAAGATCTCCCAACAGATCAATGTTAAGAGCTGTTGGTTTTAGTGATGAAGATTTTACTAAACCTATTATTGGAGTTGCTAACGGATTTAGTACTATCACACCATGCAATATGGGGTTAAACAAGTTAGCTCTAAAAGCTGAAGAGTCAATAAGAGAAGCAGGAGGAATGCCTCAGATGTTCGGAACCATCACCGTAAGTGATGGAATCTCTATGGGAACAGAGGGAATGAAATATTCCCTAGTTTCAAGAGAGGTTATAGCTGATTCAATCGAAACAGCATGCAATGCGCAAAGTATGGACGGGGTTTTGGCTATTGGAGGTTGTGATAAAAATATGCCAGGAGCAATGATTGCAATTGCAAGAATGAATATCCCATCCATATTTATTTATGGAGGAACAATAAAACCTGGTAAATTAAACGGTGAAGATCTTACAGTTGTCAGTGCATTTGAAGCTGTTGGGCAATTAACTTCTGGGAAAATAAATGAGAAGAGATTAATTGAAGTTGAAAAAAATTGTATCCCAGGAGCTGGAAGTTGTGGAGGAATGTTTACAGCTAACACCATGTCTGCCGTTATAGAAGTCTTGGGTTTAAGTCTTCCTTATAGTTCAACAATGGCAGCTGAAGATTATGAGAAGGAAGTTAGCGCTGAAAAAAGTGCTGAAATATTAGTTGATGCAATTAGAAAAGACATTCGACCTTTAACTCTCATGACTAAAGAATCATTTGAGAATGCAATATCTGTCATTATGGCAATTGGAGGTTCAACTAATGCTGTTCTCCATATATTAGCAATAGCAAATACAGCAGGTATAGATATCAATATTGATGATTTCGAAAGAATAAGACAAAAAGTACCTGTGATTTGCGACTTAAAACCCAGCGGTAAATACGTAACAGTCGATCTTCATAAGGCAGGTGGAATCCCACAAGTTATGAAAATACTTCTAAATGCAGGTTTGATACATGGTAATTGTAGAAACATAGAGGGTAATACAATAGTTGAATCCTTAAAAGATATTCCAGATAAACCTCCAGAGAATCAGGATGTCATTCGAGATATTGATAATCCGCTTTATAAAAAAGGTCACTTAGCGATTCTAAAAGGTAACTTAGCCTCGGAAGGTTGTGTAGCCAAAATTAGTGGAATAAAGAATCCTGTATTAAAAGGACCTGCTCGCATTTTTGAGAGTGAGGAGGATTGTCTCAAATCAATTTTGAATAATGATATTAAAGCTGGTAATGTTGTTGTTATAAGAAATGAAGGTCCCGTAGGCGGACCAGGGATGAGAGAAATGTTGGCACCAACATCCGCAATTGTTGGGCAAGGACTTGGAGAAAAAGTAGCTCTAATAACTGATGGTAGATTTAGTGGAGGCACCTATGGCCTAGTTGTTGGTCATATTGCACCAGAGGCAGCAGTTGGAGGAAATATAGCGTTAATAAAAGAAGGCGATTTAATAACTGTTGATGCGACAAACCAATTAATCGAAGTTGAACTATCTGATGAGGAATTAGAAATGAGAAGAGTTAACTGGGAAAAGCCTATTAAAAAATATAAAAAAGGAGTTCTTTCTAAATATTCAAGAATTGTTAGCACCTCAAGCCTAGGAGCCGTTACAGATTTGGAAGAATAATCTCCTAATAAACTGTTCTAAGTAATAAAATTTTTTATCCTCGTAGCAAAGTTCTCCAATCTTGAACTATATTTTGGTGGAGAGCATTTTTTGCCATCACTACTATTCATCCATATTGTTTTTACACCACTCCATAAAATAGGTTCATCAGGAAAGTTCAGCTTTGAAATAACTAAAACTAATTCACTATTTGATTTAAAAAGTTCCAACTCAAGATCATAAATATCCAATCTTTTCCCTTCATTATCTCTACATAAAATATTTACAGTTAAATCAATATCCACATTATCTCTTTCATATTCCCCATTAATCTTTACGACTGAGTGCAGAAAAGGTTTATTTGTTAAATCTGCAGACTTAGCAATTAAAGTATCAAATTTTTCATCAAAATCTTCAAAGAACACTGATTGATTTTATTAAAATTTTTATTGGACCCGATTTGAATCCATCATTAAGTAGACCATCATCTCCAAATTTTGAATGTAGCAGTTGTAATCTCTTAATTTTTGATGGTTTAAATTTGAAAGGGAAACGGACCTTATTAGCTCTTACTGATGGATTAAGAGAATTAAAAGGAATTTCTATCTTAGTTGTTCCAAATTTTTTAGTAGGAAATGATTTTATCCATCTCAGACCACCAGGAATAAATTCTGTCAGGCCAAGGATGTCATCTTCGCATGCGACTGCAAATTTAAAGGTTCTTCCTTGACCATCTATTTTTAATTCAAATGATTGATACTCCTTAATATCTAATGAAGGTTTATATATCGATGATCTACAACTAACAAAGCCTCCAGCTTTCTCTATGATATTTCCCTTTAATAGCAACCCAGTATTTGTATTTTCGCAATAAGCTGAACTTGAACCACCCATAACAGTATCATTTAAGGTTTTCCATCCTTCAAACTCTTTTTTCTGGAATAAAACTTTTTTATTACTCATTAATTAGTTTAGAACTTATATAGACTTTAACTAAATTGATAATTCTTTTGAAGATTCTTCATCGCAAAATATTGATATCTGGTTACTTGATTTAATTAGTTTAGAAGGAGTCCTTTCTTGAGATTCATCTTTATCCAACAACCTCTGGAGTGCTAATTGTTTAGAAGCTCCACTAACTAAAAATATTATATTTGAAGAAGCAGAGAGTACTTTAGGTGTTAGAGAAATTCTTTTAAGCCCCTTACCGTTATTAAAAATTACTAAATCATCAGCATTATTATCTTTCTGATATGGAAATAATGAAGCGGTATGACCATCATCCCCAAGGCCTAATAAAGTTAAATCGAAAGATGGAGGTTTACCATTACATTTTTCATTTAATTTAGAAATTAATAAATTTTTGGAGATATTATCGTCAACTTTTTTATCACTAAAAATCTCATAAAAGAAGGCTTTAGAACCAAATTTAGTTAGCAAAGAATTCTTTAACATCAGAGAGTTACTTAATTCAGATTTTGGATCAACACACCTCTCATCACCTAAAAAAATATCAACTTTCTCCCATTCAATATCTCTTTCTGATAGTAATTGATATACAGATTTAGGAGTTGAACCACCACTTACACAAAATTGAAATCTGTCTCTAATTTTTAATGTTTGAACAATTTGATTTTCTATAAAATTAGAGACATTAGATGAGAGTTCAAGTTTATCTTTATATATGTAAAGTTTGTATCCACCATAAGATTGTTCAATCATTTCATCCATTCAGTATGAAAACTTCCTTCCTTATCAACTCTTTCGTAAGTATGTGAGCCAAAACAATCTCTCATGGCTTGGACTAAATTCTGAGGGAGTCTGTTTGTTCTGTAACTATTGAAATAATCTAAAGTACTTGATAAACAAGGCACTGGAATACCAGCCTTAGTTGAAGAAGAAACGACACTTGCTAAATTATCAATTCTTGTAGAAATTTCGTTGTTGAACCAATCATCAAAAATTAGATTCTTCAAATTTGGATCTTTTTGATATGCATCTTGAATCTTTTTTAATAATTTTGATCTAATAATGCAACCACCTTTCCATATTTGAGCAATAGATGGCATATTTAGCTCATAATTATAAACTGATGAAGCTTCACTTAATATATCCATCCCTTGAGCGTAACTAGCAATAGTAGCAAGAACGACTGCATCAAACAAAGGTTTCATACCATTAGAAATTTCTCCTAAATCAAAATCTTCAATAGCTTCCATCGGAATTGTTTTCTCGATTTCACTACGTTGAACCTTAAGGGAACTCATAACCCTTGCATTTAATGAAGCATAAATAGTGGGAACTGATATACCAAGTTCTAAGGCACTAACAACAGTCCACAATCCAGTACCTTTTTGGCCAGCTTTATCCAATATTTTTTCCACAACATCTTCGCCTGTTAGTTCATCTTTGGTGTTTAAACATATCTGCGTTATTTCTACAAGATAAGATGCCAATTCATCAGTATTATTCCAAAGACCAAAAACCTCAGCCATTTGTGATCCATTCATATTTTTGACTCTTTTCATAAGGTCATAAGCTTCTGCAAGAATTTGCTCAATGCCATATTCAATACCATTGTGAACAGTTTTAACGAAATGGCCTGAACCACCGGGTCCAACATAAGCAACACAAGGACCGTCTTCTACTTTCGCAGCCATTTTAGTCAATAAACTTTCAATAGCGTCATAAGAGGCTTTAGTTCCTCCGGGCATCATGCTTGGCCCCTCCAAGGCTCCTTTGGCCCCTCCAGAGACACCCATTCCTATATATCCAAAGCTTTTACTTTCAAGAGTCGTAACTCTTCTTTCAGTATCTTTAAACTGAGAATTACCTCCATCAATTAATAAATCACCTTCTTCAAGATATTCAGAAATACTATCAATAACAGCATCTGTAGCTGCCCCGGCTTTAACCATCATTAAAATTCTTCTTGGTCTCTCAAGCTTATTGACAAATTCTTGAAGTGTTTTAGCACCTTCTACATTCTTTCCTAAACCTCTACCTTCTAAGAATTCTTGGGTTTTTGAATAGGTTCTGTTAAAAACCACACTAGAAAATCCATTTCTTTCTGCATTAAGAACTAAATTCTCCCCCATAACTCCAAGACCGATTAAACCAAAATGTGCCTTGGACATAAAAAATAAAAAATCGCAATAAATATATATTGCATGCAACTTAGAGAAATTGCTTAAAAAACATTACTTATGTCAGCGAAAAATGATCGAAAAACTAAATCAAATAATTGTTCCATTAGCAATAGTTGCATTTTTAACTACAACAACAATTCCATTTCTTATATAAAATCCTAATTCTGGTTTATCTGCTTCTTCTACTCTATCCTTATTTACTATCACCACGTTATCTCCAATTCTTGCATTCTTATCAAGAATTGCCCTTTTTATAGTTGAACCTTCCCCTACTCCAAGAGGAGTACCACCACCTTTTCTTAATTCAATCCTCTCTTCTAGCGATTCAAAAAAATCAGATCCCATTACAAGAGTATCTTCTATAACAGAATCGCTTTCAATTCTACTTCTCACACCTAAAACACAATGCAAGATGCTACAAGATTTCAAAATAGTTCCTTCACAAACTATTGAATCAGTAATTTGAGCATCTACAAGTTTTGAGGGAGGAAGATATCTAGGCCTAGTGTATATAGGAAATTTTTCATCATAAAAACTAAACGGAGGTTTTGGTTGTTGTGTTAATGCTAAGTTTGATTCAAAAAATGCTCCTATAGTTCCTATATCTTCCCAGTAATCATCAAAAACATAACTCTTTAATGTATCCCCTCTACTTAATGCCTCAGGGATTATATCTTTACCAAAATCTGTATAACTAGGGAACTTATTTAAGAGATCGAAAAGTGTCTTTCTACTGAAAACATAAATTCCCATCGAAGCAAGATACGGTTTCTCTTGTGCTGATTCCTTAGTTAATCCGAACTTAGAGGTATCAACCGCCATTAATTTTAATTTCTCACCAGTTGGCTTTTCACTAAATTCTTTAATATTACCCAAATCATCTGTTCTCATAAGCCCAAAACCTTCAGCCTGAGATACATCAACAGGTAAGGCAGCAACAGTTAAATCAGCTTTATTATCTCTATGGTGTTGAACAAATAAACTATAGTCCATTCTATAAAGCTGATCACCAGACAATATTAAATATTCGTCCACATCCCACTCTTGGAATAACCATTGATATTTTCTTACTGCATCAGCAGTACCTTCAAACCATTTTGGACTATCAGGAGTTTGCTGAGCAGCTAGTACCTCCACAAATCCTTGCCCAAAAGGAGCACTTAAATTGTAGGTTCTCCCAATATGTCTGTTAAGAGAAGCACTATTAAACTGAGTTAAAACGTACATTTTATTAATCCCAGAATTAATACAATTACTAATTGGGATATCAATCAAACGATATTTACCTGCCAAAGGAACTGCAGGTTTAGCCCTCATTTTTGTTAAGGGATAAAGCCTAGAACCTTTTCCTCCTCCGAGGATGATTGCCAACACACGCTTCATTCAATTTAATGGAGGTATACTCAACTATTAAAATTAACTGATTATGTGCAAATTTAAAAATGGAAATGGCCACTTTACAAAGGTATTAAGAAAAATCTAATGAAAAACTTAATATAAAGTCAGATATTTCTAAAAATTTTATTCATCATCTACCAAAGAAAACAATTTTTCAACGATTTTTAATGATGCTTGTCTTTCATCTCTTGACTGAGGACTTCTCAATTTAGTGACTGGTGTGTGAAGAATCTTATTAATAATCCCTTTAGTTAAAGCCTCTACAACTTTCCTTTCTCGAGCAGAAAAATCAGGTCCCATTCTACTTAGTGCCTTTTGTAACTCCTCTTTTCTTATTAACTCCAAATCAGATCTTAATTTATTTATAACTGGAACTGCTTCCAAACTAGCCCACCACTCCAAAAAAATGATTCTTTCATCTTTAACTAAAGATTCAGCCTCTTTTGCTATTTTTTGTCTAAATTCTTGATTTCTAGAAACAACTTCTTCCAAGTCATCTACATCAAAAGACTCTATAGAAGCATGATGTTTAACATCATTTGATATATTTCTTGGAACACCTATATCAATAAATTTAATTTTGTTATTTAAACTAATATTTTCAACTCTTGCTAAATCAATAAAAGGTTTTTCAGAGGCAGTACTAGTAAAGACAAGAGAGGATAAAGATATATTTTCATCCAATTCATTTAAACTCTTGCAATTTATTTCAAGATCTGGGAAATCTCCGGCAAGATTAACGGCTCTATCAATATTTCTATTTAACAGAGTGAGCTTATGACATCCTTTGGATTTCAAATGAGTTATTAAAAGTCTACTCATCCTTCCAGCGCCAACGACTAGAACTTTTTCAGATTTCAAACTAACGAGCCCATCAACACCATGATCCTGTCCAATTTTTAATTGAGCCAGTTCTACAGCGGCTGAGCTAATTGATACAGCACCAGTTCCTAAATTAGTTTCAGATCTAACTTTCTTCCCGGCACTAACTGATTGACTTAATAACCTATTAAGAATTGGCCCGGTAGATTGATTCTCCTGACCTAATCTCATCATTTTTTTAACTTGCGAGAGTATTTGACCTTCGCCCAAAACGAGGCTATCTAATCCAGCTGAGACTTTCATTAAATGTAAAACAGCTTCTTCTTGTCTAAAATCAAAGAGATGAGGATTTAGGTCTTCAAAATTTACACTCGAGTAATCTGTTAAAAATTCTTTAATAGATGAAATACCAATTTTTATCTCTCTAACAAGAGCGTATATTTCTAACCTATTACAAGTACTTAAAATAGAAACTTCTAAAATATCAGAACAGATCTTAAGAGTTTTTAATGATTCTGAAATCGATTGATCAGGAATACTTAACTTCTCACGCACTTCGACAGGTGCCGTGCGATGACTTAGTCCGACGACAACAATATGCATAAAATTAAATTGAAATATTAAAGGCTAATACTTTTAGCACCATCTTTCATGTGTATTGTATTTGTAAATCTACAAGTACTATCTAATGTACTTATTACAAGGCTACTGGTTCTAGTGCAGTCTTTTTCAAATTTGACTCCATCAAATAATAATCCATCAGTAATTCCACTTCCCGCAAAGATCACATTTTCTCCTGATGCAAGTTCGTTGGCCTCATAGATTTTGTCAATATCAGTAATTCCCATTTCATTTAAACGTTTGATATTTCCTTCTTTTGTATAGTCGGCCCACTCAGAAGTTTGCGCAATTGCAGGGTCATAAACTAACTGTCCTTGAAAATGTCCGCCAAGAGCTCGCATGGCAGCGGCAGATATAACACCTTCTGGAGCTGCTCCAATACCCATTAAGCAATGAGTCCCTGTACCTGCAAATCCACATGCAATTGCAGCTTGAACGTCTCCATCAGAAATTGGTTGAATTTTTGCTCCACATTCTCGAATCTCCTTGATCAAACCTTTATGTCTTGCTCTATCCATAACTACTACAGTAAGTTCATCAATCGCTAGATCTAAGCAATTACTTAAAATCTTTAAATTCTCAGTAGCTGATTTCCTAATATCTACCTTTCCTTTTGCCGCTGGAGGAGCTGCTAATTTATTCATATAAAAATCAGGTGCATTGAAAAGACCACCAGTGTCCGAAGCAGCTAATACTGCCATGGATCCTCTTTGGTTGTTAGCACATAGATTAGTTCCTTCACAAGGGTCTACAGCAAAGTCAACCCCTGGACCGTTTCCACTACCTACCTCTTCCCCGATATATAACATTGGTGCTTCGTCACGTTCACCTTCACCTATTACAATTTTTCCTTTCATCTCAATTTTGCCCATACGCAACCTCATTGCTTCAACAGCAGCTGCATCAGCTTCGTCTTTCTGACCTAAACCTGTAAGTTTCGCTGATGCGATTGCGGCTTGCTCGACTACTTCGAGAATTTCTTGAATTAAAGTTTGATTCACAATTAAATTTTAAAAGATTTTCTAAGAGGTTTTAAACATATTCTCATAAAAAATGCCTTTTTTATAAGAATTAATTTGCTAATTAGTTTTTTTTAACTCTTTGCAGGTGTTACTTTATCAGGCCGTGACTTGAAATTAGGAATAAGCAACCAAATATAGTATCTTTATTAAATATTTTAAAAATAAAATGCCAGAAACTAACTCTAAAAATTCAGTAGGTGTTAATCGACCAATTCAAATAATTCCTTCCGTATTACCAGCAGACTGGGCAAATATGGGGGCATGCGTAAAAGATCTTGAAGAAGCAGGTGTAGACCGTATTCAATTTGATGTCATGGATGGAAATTTTGTACCAAATCTTACATTTGGACCTGAAATGATCTCTGCATGCAGAAAATATTGCGAGGTTCCTTTTGAAACTCAATTAATGGTTAGCCAATATAATTGTGAGACAATGCTTGATTCATATGTAAAAGCCACAAAAGGTCCCAATGGAGAGCCTGGAGTTGTCATAGCTCATGCTGAAGCTAATGTTCACCTTCACAGAGTTCTTGGAAAGATAAGAGATCTTGGTGGATCACCATCGGTTGCATTAAATCCTCATACACCATTTGAAATGATTAAAAACATTATGGATATGGTTGATCATGTTTTGGTAATGACAGTTAATCCAGGATTTGGTGGCCAAGCATACATCCCAACGATGTTAAATAAAATAAGAAAGATTAGACAATTCGTAATTGAAAAGAATTTGAATGTAGATATTGAAGTTGATGGCGGAATAAAAGCAAATTGGACAATCTCGCAATGTGCAGAAGCAGGTGCTAATTGTTTCATTGCGGGAAGTGGGATGTTTGCTTATCCAACTTTAAAAGAGGGTTGTGATGAATTAAGGTCAGTTGCTCTAGATGCTCAAAATGGAAAGATAATTTCAGAACCTTAATAACTGGAATTTAAAATAAATTAAATATCCCAAATATCCAACCATAACTGTGCAAACCTACACCTAAGAAATTCACTCCTAAATAACATATTAATACGACAAAAAAGCCAGTCGTAGCTAGTAATGCAGGTCTTCTACCTTGCCAACCTCTACTTATTCTCATATGTAAATAGGCAGCATAAAATAACCAAGATATGAAAGCCCAAGTTTCCTTAGGATCCCAACTCCACCAAGTACCCCAAGCTTCATTAGCCCAAATAGCTCCAGTAATTAATCCAAGAGTGAGAAGAACAAATCCTACTAATATAGATCGATAACTAAGAGTATCTAATTCCTCAGAATGAGAAAAATTTATAGGCTCAACGACATTATTGATTGAGTAAGAATTAGATATTTTGAAACCGCCTACACCTGTAGAACTACTTCTAAGTTGAAGAGGTTGACGATTATTAATAAAAAGTACAGAAGCTGAGAGTAAAGAGCCAATGATAAGGGCGGCATAACTAAGCATAACTACGCTTACATGCATAATTAACCAACTAGATCTTAATGCGGGGACAAGATTAGATGATAGCTGTAAATCCTCAGGCAAAACAAAGCATGCAAAAGCCACAGTTAAAAGCTCAACAGGTACTGCTATTGCTGGGATTATCGGAGCCTGGTATTCTTTCTCAACTAATAATTGACCTAAAGATATACCCCAAACTAAGAAGTAAAGAGATTCATATAAATTACTTATTGGGAAATGTCCAGATATAATCCATCTTAAGATAAGCTGTAAAGCTATGAGGAGATTAATTAAAATGGTAATTAATTTCACATATGAAGAGGATTTTTTATTAAATAAGGCTATCTGAGAAATAGGCAAATTAATTAATAAAAAATAAAAAATTAAAATGCCTATAGAAGATACTGGGTCGTAAATTAAATTTTTGATAAAACCATCAAATATCATCAGTAAAATATTAAATTGTATTAAATAACTTAATTATAAAATAATAAAAAAAATAAAAAAATCGTATTTATATCGAATATTTTAATTTAAATTTATTTCTAAATTAAATACTCAAAGCAGAAAATCATCCCCCAAATAAAACTTTTTCACTATTGGATTATTTGCCAGTTCATCAGATGATCCATGAGCTAGAATCCTTCCTTCACTTAAAACATATGATTTGCTAGTAATCAATAAAGTCTCTCTTACATTATGGTCTGTTATGAGAATACCCATGCCATTGCTGCTAAGTTTAATAATAAGTTTTTTTAAATCATTTACAGCCAAGGGGTCGATCCCTGCAAAAGGTTCATCCAAAAGTAAATATTTAGGTCCTTTTCTTCCGACTGATAGAGCTCTCGCAATTTCACACCTTCTCCTCTCCCCTCCGGATAGTTGATATCCATAATTATCAACCACTTTATTTAGGTTAAATTCATTAATTATTTTTTCTCTTTTGTTTCTAACTATTGCGCTTGTAAAAAATGAATTTTGCAAGGCTAAATCAATATTTTCCTTAACAGTAAGATCTCTAAACACACTTGCTTCTTGAGTTAAATATCCCAACCCAATTCTTGCTCTTATAGGCAAGGGCAAATTTTTTATAGATTTGCCATTCATTAATATATCTCCTTTATCAGGTTTTAAATTGCCAACTGCGAGATTAAAAGTAGATGTTTTGCCTGCTCCATTAGGTCCCATTAAACCTACAATTTCTCCTGGGCATACCTTTATTGATACATCCTCCACTATGGATTTTCCTTCAATACTCAGAAATACGTTTTTTATTTCAAAATTCATTTTTCACTTTTCTCAATAGGTAAGGTTTATCATTTTTAGTCAATTCCTCTTTATTTTGTAGTTTTCTTAATAATTCCTCAAGACATATGCAAAAAGATTCGAGTTCTATTCCCAAATCAATATTAGTTTTATTTTTTATCCTACCTAAGCCTTCTCCCAATAATATAGTCGCTCCATTTAGATTCCCTTTACTTAAATGAAATTGAGAAACTGATACTTGAAGTATGCCTTGGATGATTTGTCTTTCATCACCATCAAGAGTATTCCAAATGTCCTCAAAAGCATCATGAGCTTCATACCATTGCTCATTATTAAAGAGATTTAAAGCATCTGAAAAAGTATCCTCAAAAATTTTTATATCTTCTTCGCTCATAATATTTTTATTTCTTCATTGCCTTCTTCTTATTTAATTTCCTCATTCTTATAGAATCAGGCGTCACCTCTAGCATTTCATCGGGACCTATATATTCAAGTGCTCGCTCGAGAGTAATATCAACCGGAGATTGCAAAGTATCTAATTCTTCTGCTCCAGCAGATCTCATATTAGTCAATTGCTTTGTTTTACAGATATTCAACTCTAAATCTTGTGATCTATTATTTTCACCAATAATCATACCTTTATAAACTTTTACTCCCGGTTTAATAAAATAAATACCTCTATCTTCGGCATTTTTTAAAGCATAGAAAGTAGCAACTCCCTCTTCAAAAGAAATAAGTACACCATTTCTTCTCGTTTCAAAATCTCCAGCTTTAGGTTTATATTCATAAAAAGAGTGACTCATAATTCCTTCACCTCTAGTTATTCGAACAAATTCACCACGAAAACCTATAAGTCCTCTTGATGGTACAAGAAATTCTAACTGGGTTCTTCCATCTGAACTTGTCTGCATATTTTTCATCTCAGCTTTTCTTGATCCCAATTTTTCAATACAAGAGCCAACAGCTACTTCTGGAACATCTAAAACTAATGTTTCTATAGGTTCGCATTGAACATCATCAATTTCTCTAAAAATAACTTGAGGTTGCGAAATTTGGAATTCAAAACCTTCTCTTCTCATTGTTTCAATCAAAATACCTAAATGAAGTTCACCTCTTCCTGATACAGAAAATCTATCTGGAGAATCGGTTTCTTCAACTCTTAGGGCTACGTTCGTTAATAATTCCCTCTCCAATCTATTTTTCAATTGTCTACTTGTAACGTATTTCCCTTCTTTACCTGCAAATGGAGAATCATTTACAACAAAGGTCATATTTAGTGTAGGTTCATCAACTTTAATTAAAGGAAGTGGATGGGGAGAATCAGGACAAGCAATCGTTTCTCCAATATTTACATCATCAAAACCAGACACTGCAACAATATCTCCTGCAAAGGCCTCATTAATATCAATTCTTTGTAATCCTTCAAATCCTAAAAGTTTACTTACTTTACCCTTGATAGTTTTCCCACTTTCTTTTATTAAGCTTGCTTGTTGGCCATTTTTTATGGTTCCATTATGAATCTTTCCAATCACAATTCTTCCTAAGAAATCAGAATAATCCAAAGTTGTAATTTGAAGCTGCAGCGGCTTCTCTAAATCCCCTACAGGTGGTGGGACATGCCTAAGAATAGCTTCAAAAAGGGGCATCATATTATCATTATTTGATTCCATTTCTTCTTTTGCGAAACCAGATAATCCACTACCAAATAAATAAGGAAAATCGCATTGATCATCATCTGCTCCTAATTCTAGGAATAGGTCAAGAACTTTATCAACAGCAATTTCCGGGACAACTCGAGGTCTATCAATCTTATTTACAAAAACTATAGGCCTAAGACCTTTTTCTAAAGCTTTTTTCAATACAAACCTTGTTTGAGGCATAGGCCCCTCATTAGCATCAACTATTAACAAACAACCATCAACCATACCCAAAACCCTCTCAACTTCTCCTCCAAAGTCAGCATGACCAGGTGTATCAATGATATTGATTCTAGTGTTTTTATAGTTAACAGCTGTATTTTTTGAAAGGATTGTTATGCCTCTTTCTCTCTCCAAATCATTTGAATCCATTACACAAGTTGGGACTACTTCATTATCTCTAAATATTCCTGATTGAGACAATAATGCATCGACAAGGGTTGTTTTTCCATGATCTACATGAGCTATAATTGCTACATTTCTTATTTCTTTAATTGAAGTTGACATCTAAATACTTACAAACCAATAGTTGACTATATTAAGGCTAACTCAAAGAATGCTTATTCTGAAGAATTTAATTATAAGACTTTGAAAATCATATAAATAAAGTAGTCATTAGGTTTTTATTTTTTACTGTTTTTCAAATTTCTATTAGATGTTTCAAAAACCTTTAATGCCTCAATCGATCCTTCATATCTCCAGTGCCAAGGTTCATAATCAATATTCTTATTATTTTGATTGAAAGATAATTTGAAATGATACTTAGCTGCATTCTTTTTAAGCCATCTAAAAGCATTTGTGTTCTCAAATTGAACTTCAAAGTCTGTATCTCTTTTATCAGCATCGCCAATATCAATAGCAAATCCAGTACTATGTTCAGAATATCCAGGGGGGGCTGAGACCCTAGCCCTTTCTGAAGCGATTTGATTTCTCATAGATTTTAAAGAATAAAAAATATCTTTTTGCAAATTTATTGATCTATAACCACTAAGGAATACCAAATATATTCCATCTTTCCTAGCATCTTCTCTCATTTTAAGAAGAGATTCCCTCATGTCGATATGGACTTTAATATTAGGTTCAATAACAACCAATTTCTCATTTGAAATTTCCTGGTAGGGTAGATGGCCCAAGATACTTTGATCGTGATTATTAGGAATTTGAATATATGTATTTGCAAAAGAATTAAATTTTGAATTCCTAAGCAATCTCAATCCAGAAAAAGTTAAAAATAACATTAAAAATGGTACTGAAAATAAAATATATTTCTTAAATTTTAAATAATCTTGATTTAAGTATCTTCTCTCTGCTGTTGGTATGTCTTTGATTAGATTTGCATGTTTCTTTTTTCTCAAAAAATTTCTAGAAAATAAAAGATATTTCGATATTAACTATTATTTTACGAAATGCACTTTTCTAAGCAAAATAGATGTAACTTTTATATAGGTATATATTATTATTAAATGTTGAGAGTTGCTGTTATCGGTGGAGGGCCAAGTGGTTCATGTGCTGCTGAAATACTTGCTAAATCTGGAATAGAAACTTGGCTTTTTGAAAGGAAATTAGATAATGCAAAACCTTGTGGAGGAGCTATACCTCTCTGCATGGTTGAAGAGTTTGACTTGCCGGAATCTATTATAGATAGAAAAGTAAGACATATGAAAATGATATCTCCCTCTAATAGAGAAGTTGATATTAGCTTAGATAATGTTTATGGCAAAAGTGACAATGAATATATAGGAATGTGCAGAAGGGAAGTAATGGATGCGTTTATGAGAAACAGAGCATCTGAACTTGGGGCAACATTAATTAATGGATTAGTTACATCAATTGATACGGGGAAAGATAATCAAGGTCCATACAAACTTTCTTATTCTGATTTTTCTTCTGGAGACAAGAAAGGAGAACTTAAAGAGGTAACTGTAGACCTTTTAATTGGGGCTGACGGTGCCAACAGCAGAGTTGCAAAAGCTATGGATGCTGGGGATTACAAAGTGGCTATTGCATTCCAAGAAAGAATTAAATTGCCCAAAGAAGAAATGACCTACTACGAAGACCTCGCAGAAATGTATGTAGGAACTGATGTTTCTCCTGACTTTTATGGTTGGGTATTTCCTAAATATGATCATGTCGCAGTTGGCACAGGTACAATGCAAAAAAACCAATCCCTAATAAAAGGTCTTCAAGAAGGAGTTAGGAATAGGGCAAAAAAACGACTCGTCAATGGTGAAGTTATCAAAGTCGAAGCACATCCTATTCCTGAGCATCCTAGACCTCGAAGAGTTGTTGGAAGGATGGCTTTGGTAGGTGATGCAGCTGGCTATGTCACAAAGAGCTCTGGAGAAGGTATATACTTTGCTGCGAAAAGTGGAAGAATGTGTGCTGAAGAAATCGTTGAAGCTTCAAAGAATGGGGAGGAGATCCCATCAGAAAAAGATTTAAAAAATTACTTAAAGAAATGGGACAAAAAATATGGAACAACCTACAAAGTATTAGAAATTCTTCAAAATATTTTTTATAGAAATGATTCTGCTAGAGAAGCTTTTGTTGAAATGTGTGATGATATGGATGTTCAAAGACTCACTTTTGATAGTTACCTATACAAAAGAGTTGTTGCGATGAAACCCCTCCAGCAAATTAAACTTACAATGCTTACTCTTGGATCAATTTTAAGAGGAAAAGCATTAGCACCACAAAATTACAAACCAGTTAATAGTGCTGTAAGAGAAGAAAAAGAAGTAGAAAAGATGCTAAAGAACTATTCAATTAAAGGTGGAATTAAAGTTAAGAGTTAAAAAGTGTAAAGTCAGCAATTTTTAAAGAGTAGTTCCTGACCAAACCTAATAAATTGAGACGATTATTTCTAATTTCAAGATTTTCTGACATCATAAGAACGCCTTTTTCATTATCAAAAAGTTCATTAAGAATAATAGAATTATTCTCAAATATTTTAATTAGTTGAAAATAATCCCAATTAGGTGATTTAATAATTTTTTCTAATTCTTTGATGAATTCAAATACCTTATTTTCACATTCTTTTTCAAATAGATCTGGATTTACATAATCTTTGTATGAAAAAATGTTTGTTTTTAGATTTCCACTTGCAGCTAATTTACTAACTCTGGAGATAACTTTTTGAATTTCAGAAAAATTTGCATCCCCTTTAAGTTGGTTAATAGTATTAATTCTATTTTTTAAATCCAAAATATTAATTATATTGTTTTTAGCTAATGAATCAATAAAACAAGTAGCGTTAACTAGATCTTTACTAATTGATAATTCATCAAGATGGCTTAAAATTCTTTGATTAGTAAATTCAATTAAATCATTTAAAACTTTTTCTTTAACAAATTTCAAATTTGAGAGTGAAATATTCCAATATTCAAGAAGTTCCTCAAAAATATTATCAAGATCCAAATCAAATTCGAATTGCCAAATAATTAAAATAACCCCATTTAAATTTCTTCTAAGTGCATACGGGTCGGATGAACCACTTGGCCTTTTTCCAGAAATAAATATGCTTATTAAAGTTTCTATTTTGTCTGAGATAGAAACAATAGCTCCATATTTTGTAGAAGGTAAATCATCTTTATAGAAACTAGGTAAATAATGTTCAGCTACAGCAATACAAATTTCTTTACTAAAGCCTTCATTTCGTAAATATTTCCCACCCATTATTCCTTGCAATTCAGGAAATTCATAAACAATTTCACTGCACAAATCGTTTTTACAGTACTTTGCAGCTACTATCGTTTTTTCACTATCTAAAGAATGATCACCTAAATAATGAAGTATCTTTTTTGAGGTAGCCTCAATTCGTTTTACCCTCTGAAAAACATTACCCATCCCTTTCAAATAAGAAACATTTTTAAGTTTTTCATTCCTTTCATTAGAAGAAACTTTTTTGTCACTTTCTACAAAAAACTTAGCATCTGAGAATCTAGCTCTTAATACTTTTTCGTTTCCCTTAGAAATAATATTATTAGATTCTCTAAGACCATTAGATAAGACAAAGAAACTTGTACTTATAACTTTTTCAGAAGTTAAATCTAATTTAGAAAATGTTTTATCTTTTTTTAGAAGAGGAATATATCTTTGGTGATTTTTCATTACAGTTGAAAGAACTTCAACAGGCAAATTAAGAAATTGCTTATCAAAGTTACTAGTTATTAAATTAGGAGATTCAACTAAATCAGTTAATTCGTTAAGTAAATGATCAGAAAGATCAGGATCTAAATTTACCAATTGAGATTCATGATTTATGAGATTAGCAATTCTTTCTTTTCTTTCTTCTCTTTTAACAAAAACTTTACTCTCAGCCATTAATTCAAAATAATTATCTGGAGAATGAATTTCAATAACTTTATTAATTAATCTATGACTTTTTGATTTGTTACCTATAGAAATCTTAGGATCACATTCATCAAAAACAAATTCAAGAATTTCATCGTTGTAAAGCGAGACTAACCATCTGATAGGTCTTGAAAATTTAAAGCTTCCGCATCCCCATTTCATAAATCGGGGGCCTTGCAAATTTTTTATTACTCTAGGGATTATTGAAGATAAAGAAGATTTTGTAGATTCGCCTTTCTCAATTTTTGTTCCATAGACAAATTCACCTTTTTCTGTTTTTCTTATTTCTAAGTCATTAATATTAACTTCTAAACTATTTGCAAAACCGATAGCAGCATTTGTTGGTAAGCCGTTAATAAATGCAGAAGTAGCTTTTGGACCTTTTCTTATTATTGTCTTATCATCTGCTTGGTCAACTAAACCTTCAAGGTATAGAACTATTCTTCTAGGTGTGGAGGTGCAAATAATGTTATTAAATTTGATAAGTTTCTTATCAAATTCAAATTCAATAAGAGACTTAATTTGGTTTATTACAGAATGAGAAAATTTTGCTGGTAACTCTTCTGTTCCTATCTCAAGTAAATATTTAGACAAGAATAATTTATGGCTATTACAACTATAATTTACTACCAGTTAAATAAGCTTTTCGCTAATGTATAAAAAGAGATATGTTTTGGTCCCTTGATCAAGGTCGAAAAAGTAAAAAAGAAAAAAGAGATTGCAAAACAAGAGACAGTTTGCTTGGCAAATGGTCTAGATGTATCTAAATTTGAAAATTTTAAAAAAGATAGTGAATTCCTCAAGGAGCCACTTGCAAGCGAATTAAAAAATGAAAGTGATCATTTTACTAATGATGCAGTTCAGCTATTGAAATTCCATGGAAGTTATCAACAAGATAATAGAGAAAATAGAAAGCCTGGCAAAAGTAAAGATTGGCAGATGATGCTTAGACTAAGAAGTCCAGGTGGAGAAATTCCAGGAAAGTTATTTCTATCTTTAGATGAATTATCTGACAAACTTGGAAATGGCACACTCAGGGCAACAACTAGGCAAGCCTTCCAAATGCATGGGATCAGAAAAGACAACTTGAAGGAAGTAATTAAATCTATTGTGAATTCCATGGGATCAACATTAGCTGCGTGTGGGGATATAAATAGAAATGTTATGGCTCCAGCAGCACCTTTTGAAACATCAGAATATATAACAGCAAGAACATTAGCAGTCAAAGTTGCTGATCTATTAACACCTGTAGCCGGACAAGGTACTTTTTTGGAGCTATGGGCTGATGGAGATTTGGAATATACGATAAAACCAGATAAAGAAATTGAACAGAATAGGAAGTTACAGTTTAAAGAGAATGTTTTTAGTGGGACTAAAAAAGAACCCCTATATGGATCTACCTACCTTCCAAGAAAGTTCAAATGTGCTGTTACCGTTCCAGGCGATAATTCTGTTGATCTTCTCACTAATGATATAGGAATAGTTGCATTCACCTCAAAAGAAGGTGACTTTGAAGGATGCAATTTTTATATCGGTGGAGGTATGGGTCGAACTCATAATAATGAAGAGACCTTTGCAAGAATTGCAGATCCACTTGGTTATGTTCAAAAAAAAGACACCTATGAATTAATTCAAAGTATCGTTGCCATTCAAAGAGATTATGGAGATAGGAAATCAAGGAAAAATTCCAGAATGAAATACCTTTTGCATAGGAAAGGTATTAGATGGTTTAAAAAAATACTTTTAGATAAATACTTTAGAAAAGAAATTAAGCCTTTAAGAAAAGAACCCGAGAATAAATTAATTGATTATTTAGGTTGGAATAAGCAGAATAAAGATTATTTTTTTGTTGGATTACCTTTATTATCAGGAAGGCTTTCTGGAAAGAAGAAATCATTAATAAGAGATCTTGTTAAAGAATATGATCTTGATTTAAGACTTACTCCTAATCAAGATATTTTGCTTTGTAATATTCCTAATAAAAATAAAAGCGAAATTAAAAAGGCTTTAAAAAAGATTGGATATGAAAATCTTAATGATATTAATGAAATACAAAGACATGCTTTAGCATGTCCAGCTCTCCCTCTTTGTGGTCTAGCTATGACCGAAGCGGAAAGAATTTTACCTAAAGTTCTTACTAGAATAGAAAACTTATTAAATGATATGAATATAGAAAAGAC
>QCTC01000015.1 GCA_003211315.1 Prochlorococcus sp. AG-670-O17
ATTCTTCTTAATAACCATAAAGAAAAGCAAAGTCCAAAGAAATGAGCCGCTATAACTTGCGTATTACTAAGTACTGATAAAATTTCAAGACCAGTAATAGGGATATCAGATGATGCAGTAATAAGTTGGCCAGTTGTTTGAGAGGAAGCTTGTATAAAAAGATCGAAGATGAAAAAATTGATGTAACAATTCCTTGCACAGGAACTCTCCCTGGCAATAAGCACCCCTTAATTTCAACTCAAGATGAGATCATAGATATTTTTTGTGGGTTGGGATACTCGGTAGAAAATGGTCCTGAAATAGAGAGTGATTTTTATAATTTCGAGTCACTCAACATACCAAAAGATCATCCTGCAAGAGATATGCAGGATACTTTTTACTTAGATGAAAATCGTCTACTCAGAACTCACACATCACCTGTTCAGATTAGATATTTGGAAAATAATCCACCTCCAGTAAGAATTATTGCCCCAGGAAGAGTTTATAGAAGGGATGCGGTAGATGCTACGCATTCTCCTGTTTTCAACCAAGTAGAGGTTTTATGTATCGATCAAGATATAAATTTTAGTCATTTGAGAGGAACTGTACTTTCTTTTTTAAAAACTTTTTTTGGAGATATACCTGTAAGATTTCGAGCTAGTTATTTTCCTTTTACTGAACCCTCAGCAGAGGTTGATGTTCAATGGAAAGGTAAATGGTTAGAAGTAATGGGTTGTGGGATGGTGGATCCAAAGGTTTTAGAAAAATTAGGAATTGATTCTGAGAAATGGACTGGATTTGCCGCTGGATTAGGTGTAGAGAGATTTTGTATGGTGAGACATCAGATTGATGATATAAGGAGGTTCTATACTAATGATCTAAGATTCTTAGAACAGTTTTAACGTAATTTAGTATTTTAAATTAGGTTTCTCTGTCAATTTAGTTTAAAATATTAACAGTTTTATATTTATCGATTGGTACGTAAAGCTGGACTAATCGTCAATGATGGTAAAGAACTGGCTGTTCAAACCGCAATTTCTGTTCAAAAAAAATTGGAAAAATCCAATTACGAAGTTGTAAGAGTCAGTAGTTCCGGAGGCATGGTTGGCTTTGCCAATCCTGATCAACACGTTCGTCCTTTGGGTTATGCGAATTGTGTGCCGGAAGGTTTCGATTCATCTATGGAATTTGCGATTGTCCTTGGAGGAGATGGAACAGTCCTTTCTGCTGCTCGACAGACAGCCCCTGCGAAAATTCCAATCCTTACAATAAACACAGGGCATTTAGGTTTTCTTGCAGAAGCATATCTTTCGAATCTAGAGGAAGCGATTGATAAACTTATTACCGGTAATTGGGAAATTGAAGAAAGAAAAAGTTTAATTATTAGCGTAATGAGAAATGAGCAAAGAAGATGGGAATCTCTTTGTTTGAACGAAATGGCCCTTCATAGGGAACCTTTGACGAGTATGTGTCATTTTGAGATCTCCATAGGTAGACATGCCCCAGTCGATATATCTGCTGATGGTGTCATCCTTTCTACTCCAACTGGCTCGACAGCTTATTCTTTAAGTGCAGGTGGTCCTGTGATTACACCCGATTGCCCAGTAGTTCAATTAACTCCAATTGCTCCTCATTCTTTAGCTTCAAGGGCTTTAGTTTTTAATGATTCAGAACCTGTGACAGTTTTCCCTGCAACCCCTGAAAGATTAGTTATGGTTGTTGATGGCAATGCAGGTTGTTATGTTTGGCCTGAAGATAGAGTCCTAATTAGAAAAAGTAAACATTCGGTTAAGTTTATAAGACTTGAGGATCATGAATTTTTCCAAGTTTTGAGAAATAAATTAGGATGGGGATTACCACATGTGGGTAAACCTAATAAGTAATTTTAAGTTAAATTAGTTTTTTCCCTTTAAGTAAAAATACAGGGTTGTTGGGATCCATTCTTATTCCATCTGAAATACTTAAGCTTTTATAAGTCTGAATAAGATTTAAATTCACTTCGAAATTATTGTCTTTTAAAGTCTCTCTTAGGTCTGTTATTGTTTGAATATCGATTAAAGGAATAGTAACAATATCTCCATAGTTCATATCTTTAGACAATTCATTAATAATTCGAAGCTTAGTATTTTTATCACAGCCACCAATAATTATTCTACTAGCCTCTCTTAAAGAATTAATATTATTAGAGTTTATTAAATTATTTATATCTTCTTCAAGGATATCTTTAGGGGCAACTCCTAATCTTCTTGCGTTTTCTGAGATTAATTTTCTTGAGCCAATTCTTTTGTCAATACAAAATAATTTTAAATTAGGTCTTAATTTTAATGCTTCTAAACCAATGGAGCCGCAACCTGCTCCAATATCCCAAATTATGCCATTTTCTGGTAATTCTAATTCAGCCAAAATTTGAATTCGAATTTCCCTTTTGGTTAATAAATTTGGTCTGTCTTCAAAAGTTTTAAAAGTTTCATCTTTTAATCCAAATAAAGGAATTTCTTTTCCTTGAATATCTTGTTTTCTTTTCAATAGAATAGCAATATTTAAATTAGAAATATCGGGGGGTAATTTTTCGTTCAGATTAAATTTTCTGATCTTTTCATTCTCAAAACCAATTTCTTCACAAATCCAAAATTCGTAAAAGTTCTCAAGATTTAACTCTAATAAATTATTTTGAATCAGCTCTAATCCTTTATTTTTTGAATCAGTAATGATCGCTAAACTTGATGGCTTTGATTTTAGGGACTCAATCAATTTAGTTGAATCTCTTCCATGAATACTTACATATACAGCTTCTTGCCAAGATATTTTTAATTTACTAAATGCTAATTGAAGACATGTATTTGATGGATAGAAACTTAATTCTTCTTTTGAAAAGTTTTCTAGAAGTATTCTTCCAATACCAAACCATAGAGGATCACCTCTAGAAAATAAAATTACATCAGTTTTTTGAGACTTAAGCCAATTAATTAGTGTATTGTCACTTCTGCTAGCGAATAATAACTTTTGTTTTTTTGTATTATTTTTGGCCCATAATTTAATATCTGCAAAATATTGATCAGGAATAGCAATATTTTCTGTATTTATAAATAGTTTTTGTAATCTCAAAGGGAGCTCTTTAAATTCAAAAGAATTAATTCCTATCACATGAATTTTTCTTTTTATCTGAGTCATGAATTTTTAAGAGGAAAAATATGATTTATTTGTATGTTTAATTAATTTATCCTAATATTCATAAAGTAATAATAAATTACTTGTCAGAAAGGAGAAAGCGATTACACGAAATATTGTTAACGCTAATTAACAAAGAAAGTAATTTTGAGTTAATAGAGGGAGATTCTGGTGATTTAACAACGAATTTTTCTGATAAAGATACTGCGAATTTATCCCGAGTTATAGAAAAAAATCGTAAAATCATTAAAAGATATCAAGCTCTTGTTAGAACAGCAGTTACTCTAGACGCCCTCATGGATTCTGAAAATGATGAAAATTTCAAAATTAAATAAAAATGTTTTTTTCAAGGGTTTGCTACCCTTTGCGATATTAGTTTCTCTATTTTTTGACCCAATCAAGGTTTTTGCCGAAATAGGAGAAACAGAAATTAATGGAGAATTAATGAATGCTAGTAGTGAGTTTTTAAGAGATCTAGATTTTGAAACATGGCAAATGGTAGCATATAAGGCGCCATTTTTTGAAGATAAATTGATCTTAAGGATAATTGGATATCCTGGAAATCTTAGAATTGATCATCCAACAAATTTACAAGTGGATTCTGGAAGAAAACAATGGTTATTAAATGATAAAACACTTTTAAATACTGAATTAGCTAACGATGGAAGACAAGCTGCTGCAGAATTTGATTTGAATGAACTAATAAATAACATTGATAAAAATAGACCACTCAGATTATCGTTGTCGGGTGTTTTCTCAGAGTTGCCAGTTCCTCCTTTCGTCGTCAAAGAATGGAGATCATTAGATTAGTTTTTTATTCGATAAATGATTAATAGCCATACTAGTGATATCAAATGGATGAAAAGAGCTATTTATTTGGCTTCTTTAGGTAAAGGAAGAACAAGTCCTAATCCTATGGTTGGAGCAGTAATCTTAGATAAAAATGGAAATCTTATCTCAGAAGGATTTCATTTAAAATCAGGACTGCCTCATGCAGAGGCAATGGCTTTCAATAATTTAAAAAAAGATGTAAGAGGTGGGACAATATATGTAAATTTAGAACCTTGCTGTCATCAAGGTAAAACTCCTCCATGTGTTGATAAAATAATTTCTTTTGGAATAAAGAAAGTATTTGTTTCTATTCAAGATCCCGATAAAAGAGTTTCAGGTAAAGGTATTAAACTACTTAAAGATGCTGGTATTAAAGTTCATCTAGGGTTGTGTGAGAAAGAATCTAGAGAACTAAATAAGTCTTTTATTCATAGAAATATTACCAATAGCGCTTTTGGTGTTATGAAATGGGCAATGAGTATGGATGGAAGGGTTGGTCTCAAAAATGGTAGAAGTAAATGGATTACAAATAAAGATTCAAGATCATTAGTGCACTCTTTAAGAGCTTCCTTTGACTCAATAGTTATTGGTGGTAATACATTAAGAAAAGATGATCCTCTTCTAACTTCTAGAGGTATAAGAAAGCCTGAACCTTTAAGAGTAGTGTTCACAAAAACTTTAGATTTGCCAGGAAAATCAAATTTGTGGGATTGTAAATTAGCTAGGACCCTTGTTGTATATGACGCTTCTACTGCAGATAAGAAATTTCTTAAGAGAATCCCAAAAGGTGTAGAGATTGAAGAATTATCCTCTGATAATCCCATATTGCTCTCAAATTTATTAGCCAAAAAAGGCTGTAATAATGTTTTATGGGAATGTGGACCTAAATTGGCAACTTCAGCTATTAAAGCAGGATGTATACAAGAACTAATGACTTTTATTGCACCAAAAATATTAGGAGGTGTAGGTAGCATGAATCCCTTCTCTGATTTTGAATTCACAGATATAGATGAAGTTTTTAATTTAAGGCAATCTGGAGTTAGTTTTATTAGCGGTGATATTTTTGTGAAGAGTACTATTTAATAAATTGGGAGGTGGTTTTTGATCAAAATACCGTACGGTTCTTACCCAAAAAAAATTATACAGGTACGGAATTAGTTCGTTTAGTTTATAATATATCCACAATCGATATTAACCATGCCAATAAGACAAGACGATAATCAACCTAATAGAAGATTTGGAATAGTAAATATTATTTTAATCGGAGTAGGAGCATTGCTTTTATTCAGCAGCTTGTTCCCTAATCAAAATATGCAAATACCAAGAGTCCCCTACTCTTTGTTTATTGATCAAGTTAATGATGGTGAAGTTAAGAGAGCATATATCACCCAAGAACAAATTAGATACGAGTTAAATGGAGCAGAAGAGGGAGCTCCTTCAGTTTTAGCCACAACTCCAATTTTTGATATGGATTTGCCTCAAAGATTGGAAAGCAAGGGGGTTGAGTTCGCAGCTGCTCCACCTAAAAAACCAAATTTCTTTTCTACTGTTCTTAGCTGGGTAGTTCCACCTTTAATTTTTATTTTAGTGCTGCAATTCTTTGCCAGAAGAAGTATGGGTGGAGGCGGTGCTCAAGGTGCATTAAGTTTTACAAAAAGTAAGGCAAAAGTTTATGTCCCTGATGATGAATCAAAAGTAACTTTTGAAGATGTTGCTGGTGTGGATGAGGCGAAAGATGAATTAACAGAAATAGTTGATTTTTTAAAAAAACCAGAAAGATATACAGATATTGGTGCAAGAATTCCCAAAGGTGTTCTTTTAGTAGGACCTCCAGGAACGGGAAAGACTCTTCTTTCTAAAGCAGTGGCAGGAGAAGCAGAAGTTCCTTTCTTCATCATTTCAGGCTCTGAATTTGTTGAACTTTTTGTAGGAGCAGGTGCAGCTAGAGTAAGAGATCTGTTTGAACAAGCCAAGAAAAAAGCTCCTTGCATAATTTTTATAGATGAATTAGATGCAATAGGTAAGAGTCGTTCTGGGTCAATGGGTGTTGTTGGTGGTAATGATGAGAGAGAACAAACCTTAAACCAGCTACTTACGGAAATGGATGGGTTTGCCTCAGCAGATAAACCTGTAATAGTTTTAGCTGCAACTAACCAACCAGAAGTTCTTGACGCAGCATTATTAAGACCTGGTAGATTCGATAGGCAAGTTTTAGTTGATAGACCAGATTTGTCTGGGAGGAAGACGATACTAGAAATTTATACCAAAAAAGTAAAATTAGCAGAATCAATTGATTTGGATTCAATCGCTCAAGCTACAAGTGGATTTGCAGGTGCGGATCTAGCAAATATGGTTAATGAGGCTGCTTTGTTAGCTGCTAGAGCTAAAAGAAAAAGTGTAGAGCAACAAGATTTAAGTGAAGCTATCGAGAGGGTTGTAGCCGGTCTAGAGAAAAAAAGTAGAGTTCTGCAAGATGATGAGAAGAAAGTAGTTGCTTACCATGAAGTTGGACATGCAATTGTTGGGCATTTAATGCCTGGAGGATCGAAAGTAGCAAAGATTTCAATAGTTCCTAGGGGTATGAGTGCATTGGGATATACTCTTCAGCTTCCAACTGAAGAAAGATTTCTTAATTCAAAAGATGAATTGAAAGGTCAAATAGCAACACTTCTAGGAGGTCGCTCTGCAGAAGAGGTTGTTTTTGGCAAAATAACTACGGGTGCTTCTAATGATCTTCAAAGAGCAACTGATATAGCAGAACAAATGGTAGGTACTTTTGGGATGAGTGATATCCTAGGCCCTCTTGCTTATGATAAACAAGGTGGTGGACAATTTTTAGGGAATGGTAATAACCCTAGAAGATCTGTTAGTGATGCTACAGCTCAAGCAATTGATAAAGAAGTAAGGGACTTAGTAGATGATGCTCACGAGACAGCACTAAATATACTAAGAAATAACCTACCTTTATTAGAATCGATTTCTCAAAAAATTCTTCAAGAAGAAGTTATTGAAGGTGAAGATCTCAAAAATCTGCTTGCGGAGACTAAAATGCCTGCATAGTAGAATTTAGACTTTACTAGAAATATTTATGATAAAACCAATTAGGCTTGCTAATAATAATTTTTTATCAAGCTTGGATATATCAATTGATGAGATTACTCATATTTTAGAACTTTCAAGAAATTTTAAAAATAAAAAATTAAATATCGACCTTAGCAATAAAGTTTTAGGATTAATATTTGATAAGTCATCAACACGTACAAGAGTTAGTTTTCAGGTTGCGATGTCAAGGCTTGGTGGAACGACTATCGACCTCAATCCGACAACGTCACAAATAGGAAGAGGAGAGCCAATTAAAGATACTGCAAGAGTTCTAAGCAGATATTGCGATGTAATTGCAATTAGAACTTTTGATCATTCCGATTTGGAAGAATATGCAAAGTGGTCTACGAAGCCAGTTATTAATGCACTTACAGATTTAGAACATCCATGTCAAGCATTAGCTGATTTTCTAACAATCCATGAGGAATTTCTTGATCTTAAAGATGTAGTTTTGACATTTATAGGTGATGGGAATAATGTCGCAAATTCACTCATTTTATGTGGGGCGTTATTAGGAGTAGAAGTTAGAATTGCATGTCCTAAAGGTTATGAACCTAACCCATGGGTGATAAAAAAAGCATATGAAATATATAAAAATAAGTATTTATTGAAAATCACTAATGATCCAAATACTGCTGTTTTAGGAGCAAATGTTTTATATACAGATGTTTGGTCCTCTATGGGTGAAGAAAATAAAAAAGATGAGAAAGATAAGGATTTTAATGGATTTACGATTACTAATGATTTAGTAAGTAAGGCTGATAAAAATGCAATAATTCTTCATTGTCTTCCTGCTTATAGATCTAAAGAAATAACTGATGAAGCATTTGAAAGTAAAAATAGTAGAATTTTTGAACAGGCAGAAAATAGAATGCATGTACAACAAGCATTATTAGCCTGTTTGATATCTAGATAAAAGTTGCAAAAATACTTAATTTATTTTTCCTATTTTTAATTAAATATACTAGTATACATAGTTCATTTTGTGAATTTAATATGAGCAGTCCTTCTGCCAGAAAATTAAAACCTTATATATATTCGAATTTTATACCATTAATTCAAAAAAAATTCCTTTGTAATCTTGGTAAAACAAAATTAGTTAAACAAAATTTACACATTATAAAGAAAATATTTTTTGATACTTTCTTAGATGAAGCTTTTATAAATTTGTATAAGTCTTTCGCAAAGGATATATCTACTATTGCTTATGACGATCCAAAAGACACTTGCCTGCAAGTAACTCCTACGCCAAGAGTATCATTTGGAGGTAGCCATGGAACATCTATTCATACTGATTATTGGTATGGTCACGGTAAGTCAGCTTTTACAGTTTGGGTTCCTATATTAAATTGCATATCAGGTTCTACTTTTTATTCGGATCACTACAACGAACTTGGATTTGATCATAAATCTAAAGAATTTTCAATAGATTTATTAAATAATTTAACTCCTAGAATAAGTCAAGATAAATATAAAGTTTTACCGCCGGAAAGCTCTTGTTATATTTTTAATTCACTCACTCTGCATGGATCTCCATTAAATACAACATCAAAAACAAGATTATCTTTTGATTTTAGAATATCTAAGAAAGATGACGATACATCTTCAAAAGATTTAAAAAATTATTTTCAGTATGATTACGAAAGCCAGAATTATGTCTCTTCTTATCATCCACTATTTAAAAAGTCTGTTTTGAAGTATGTAAGTAATGCTTATGATAAAAGTTCTTTTGTTGAGAATATTTGTATAAATGCTACTGCTGAAAAATATGGTTTTTTAATTTCTGATCAAGAAGGAGAAATAATGAGATATGGAAACCCAGTTTTTGAAGCAATTTTAAATGGTTATTCTCTTTCTAAAAAATATTCAGGAATTGTCGTCTTTTCAAGTACTATATTTTCTAATCAAATAATAAAAAGAATTAAATCATCAAACATTAAAGTTTGGGCTTGTTTAGAAAATAAATTTATCTAATTACTTCATAATGATAAAGGAAATTAGAATTTGCTAAATTAATCGATGGTTTGCAGAATATCTGGCAAAGATGATTTAATTCCTGTTATAGATTTAGGCAAGCAATCATATACAGGCTTTTTCCCTTCATCTAGAGAACAATATGTACCTCAAGGGAATTTGAAGCTTGGCTTATCCAAGGGTAGTGGTCTCCTTCAAATGATATCTAATTTTGATGCAAATTTAATGTATGGAGAAAATTATGGATATAGATCTGGGCTAAATTCTTCAATGGTAAGACATCTTTCTAATACTGCATCTTTTTTGAAAAAAATTAGGCCATTAAAATCTAGAGATGTTGTACTTGATATTGGTAGTAATGATGCTACTTTTTTGAAATCTATAAATGATCGAGAGATAGTTAAAGTTGGTATTGATCCTAATATTGAAAAATTTAAAGATTACTATACACCAGATATTTTTAGATCATCAGAGTTTTTTTCTAAAAGAGAGTACTTTAATTTATCTTTAGGAAAAGCTTCTATTATTACATCTATAGCAATGTTTTATGATTTGGAGGACCCAGTAGATTTTGCAATACAAGTAAAAGATTGTCTTGCCGATGACGGAATTTGGTTCTTTGAACAGAGCTATATGCCTTCAATGCTAGAAAGTTTATCTTTTGATACTATTTGTCATGAACATTATGAATATTATTCTCTTACTACTATTAAAAATATTCTTGACAAAGCAGGTTTATTTATAGCAGATGTGATTTTTAATGATATGAATGGAGGTAGTTTTGGCGTAATAGCTTGTAAGAAATTAAATCATATTTCTAATAAAGTATCTTCCACAATAAGTTGGGTCCTAGAGAGAGAGAATAATCTTTTGCTTAATACCACCGCCCCTTATTTTGAATTTACCAATAAGGTAAAAAATTTTAAGATGCATTTAGTTTCTTTAATTACTAAATTGAGAAATTCAGGCGCAACTATTTGCGGTATTGGAGCTTCAACAAAGGGTAATGTTTTGCTCCAATATTGTAACTTTTCTGAGAATGATATTTCATTTATAGGAGATGTTAATGAAGATAAATTTGGTTGCTTTACTCCAGGATCTCTTATCCCAATTATTAGTGAAAAAGAAGTTCTAAGTATGAAACCTGATTATCTTCTAATATTACCTTGGCATTTTAAAGAGCACTTTATTAATAGGTTTAATAAATACAGATTGTCAGGGGGAAAGATTATTTTCCCTTTGCCAAATATTCAAATACTTTAATTATCAAAATGCTTATAAACAAGTCAGATAATATTTTCATTGCCGGCCATAATGGGATGCTTGGGAAAGCTCTTGTTAAGAACTTTAATATGCATGACTATATAAATTTGTATACTTGCGAAAGAGAAGAACTTGATCTATTTAACTATGATGATACAAAAGAATATTTTTTGAGAAATAAAATTGATGTCGTTATTCTATCTGCTGCGAAAGTTGGTGGAATAAGAGCTAATTTAACTTACCCCGTAGATTACCTTTTAGAAAATTTAAAAATACAAAATAGCGTAATTGAAGCTGCATGGAGAGTTAATGTTAAAAGATTCCTTTTCATTGGTAGCAGTTGTATTTATCCAAAGTTTTCAGAACAACCAATTAAAGAAAAAGAGCTTTTATCTGGTTATTTGGAGCCCTCACTTGAGCCTTATGCTTTAGCAAAAATAACAGGTATAAAATTATGTACAGCTTTAAGATCTCAATATGGGTTTGATGCGATAAGTCTAATGCCATCAAATATGTATGGTTCTGGAGATAATTTTAATGATCATAATAGTCATGTACTTGCCTCTCTTATTAGAAGATTTCATGAAGCAAAAATATCGGGAAAAAATAAAGTAGTTTGTTGGGGTTCTGGTAATGTATTTAGAGAATTTTTATTTGCTGAAGACTGTGCCGATGCTTGTAGATTTTGTTTAGAGAATTGGAATCCAGATATTGATGAAAACTCAAGCTTTTCAAATGAAGGGAAATTAACTTATTTAAATGTTGGTTCTGGAAATGAAATAATAATAAAAGATTTAGCTAAATTAATAGCAATAACTGTTGGTTTTAAAGGCGATATAGAGTGGGATACAAGCTTACCTGATGGGACGCCTAGAAAATTGCTTGATATTTCAAGATTAAAAGAACTTGGATGGACTTCTAATACAAATCTAAAAGATGGTATTAGTTACACATATAAGGAATTTATAAAAGATTTAAATAAAAATAATGCAAGACTTTAGAAAAGTATTAAATTAACTTTTATAATTTTCTTAAAGTGACAAGAGTCTTTCCTCTTCTAGAATGGTTTATTAATTTACTAAAGATCTTAAAATGAGAATAGGTATCATAGGAGCTGGGAGATTAGGAATATGTTTCGCTTTACTTTGTGAAGAAGCGGGATTTGATGTGACTATTTCTGACATAAGAAAAGATTATATAAAAAACTTACAAAATAAGTTGATTCAAACAAATGAACCCTTAGTTCAGGATCTTCTTTCTTCTTCTAATAACCTAACGTTTACAATTTCTAACCTTCAAATTATAGAAAGTTGCGATATTATATTTACTTTAGTTGCTACACCTTCAAAAGAAAATGGAGATTATGATGTAAGTTCTGTTTGGCAAGTTATTAACGATTTTAAAAATACAAAAGCTAATCTAAGGGGTAAGACTTTTGTTGTTGGATCTACTGTAAACCCAGGGGATTGTAATTCTTTTCAAGGAATTCTTTCAGAACTTGGCATAAATGTTTTATATAATCCAGAATTTATTGCTCAAGGTTCAATAATAAATGATTTAAGAAATTCAGATATGGTATTAATTGGGGGGGATGAAGAAAATTTTAAAGATTCAAATACCTTTTTATTTCTTAAAGATCTTTATAATCTAATCCAAAGAGGTTACAAAAAAACTCAAATAAAATATATGTCAACTAAAGCAGCTGAAATAGCAAAATTAGCTGTAAATTGCTTTTTAACAACAAAAATAAGTTATGCAAATATGCTAGGTGAAGTTTTAATAGCTTCAGGTTTATCTAGCGAAATTAATAATGTTCTTGATACTGTTGGTACGCATTCCCCAATTGGTAAAAGCTATTTAAATTATGGATTTGGATACGGTGGTCCTTGCCTGCCAAGAGACAATAGAGCTTTCGCAGATTACTCTCAAAAGGTAGGTATTAAACATAATTTAGGTATTATTACAGACAAAATAAATAATGAACATTCCAAATTTTTACTTGAATTTTTAATAAAAGATAATAGTAAAAAATTGCCATTCCTATTTCAATATTTATCATATAAAAATGGTACAGATATTATTACTGAAAGCCAACAACTTAGGTTATGTAAAGATTTGCTTGATAGAGGGGAAAAGGTAATAATAATTGATAAAAGTGATGTTACTTCTCAAATTAAGGAGCCATTTTTAAAGAAATATTCTACTAATGTAAGGTTTTTAGATGGTTTAGATATTGTTAAAGAAGACGTTTATAAAATTAAATATTAATTATAATCCTTGAAATATAACTTTTAGTTATTTTAAATTAATTTTGTAATTCTATTTTCTTATTAAATATTGCAATCTAGTATATTAAGAGGTACAAATGTATTAGTGTGCATTTGTTTTATGATCATTCCTGCAGATAATAATCTTACAGAAGCTCAAAATGAGCTATTTAGATGGATAAAAGATTATATGAGAGATTTTCAACATAGCCCATCTATAAGGCAGATGATGCAAGCTATGGGATTAAAATCTCCTGCTCCAATTCAGAGTCGCTTAAAACATTTGCAAGAGAAGGGATATATATCATGGCAAGAAGGTAAAGCTAGAACAATGCAAATAATTGATGAAATAATAGATGGAGTGCCAATTATGGGTTCGGTAGCAGCTGGTGGTCTAATTGAAACTTATTCTGATGTTAATGAAAATTTAGATATTTCTGACATCTTAAAAAAGAAAAATGTTTTTGCACTTACTGTGAATGGAGATTCAATGATTGATGCTTGTATCGCTGATGGGGATATGGTCTTAATGGAACCAATTTCTGATTCATATGCGCTTAGGAATGGAACTATTGTGAGTGCAATGGTTCCGGGAATAGGAACTACTTTAAAATATTTTTTTAAAAAAGGAGATAAGATATTTCTAGAAGCAGCAAATCCAGCCTATGAAACAATTGAGTTAAATCTAGAAGAAGTTGTTTTTCAGGGAAAACTTTTAGCTGTCTGGAGAAAAGTCTAGTTTAAAACTTTAGATGCAATTTATAGAGTTCAAGATTTATTGGCCTATCCATAATTTAAAATTGATCAAATTAAAATTTTGATGTTTATTATTAAATTTAACTAAAATTTTAAAAATTTTTTTAATACGTAAACAAGATAATTTAATTTTTTTACTTTGACTTATAATTTAATAAATTCTTGAAGTCAAATTAATTATAAAATAATAAAAAATTTACTTTTAGCATGTAGACCAAATCAATGGACGAAAAATCTAATGGTTTTTTTGGCTCCAATTTTCGCATTTTCCTTTGAATTTCAAACATGGTTATTTTCCCTAAAAGCCTTTATTTCATTCTGCCTTATTGCCTCATCAATTTATTTAATTAATGATTGTGTTGACAAAAATAAAGATAAAAATCACCCCATCAAAAAGAATCGGGCAATTTCATCAGGAAAAGTTTCTGTAAATTCAGCATTAAAACTTTCTTTATTGCTATTACTTTTAAGCTTATTAATAGGATTTAGCCTAAATAAGAATTTTATTATTATTTTGATTCTTTATTATATAATTCAACTACTATATTGTTTTTTTCTAAAAAATATCCCACTTTTAGAATTATTTTGTATTGCTAGCGGATTTATTATTAGATCTGTTTCAGGTGGTTTAGCTTCAGGAATATTTATTTCTAATTGGTTTTTATTATCAATAGGCATGCTTTCACTTTTTATTGCAGTAGAAAAAAGAAAAGCAGAAATAATTAACCTCAAAAAAGGTATCTTAAATACAAGAAAAGTTTTAAAAACTTATTCACTACCCCTTATAAATAAATTTGAATCTATCCTAACTTCTTGTACAGTTATGGCTTATTCACTTTGGGCTTATGGTCCACAAGTTGGGGGGGCAAACTCACCACTTATGATGATTACTATCCCTTTAGTTATTTTAGGGATTTTTAGATATCAGATCTTGAGTGAAAATAATTACGATAAGATTGGTAAAAAATTAAAGTTAAATATTTTGGAGACTCCTGAAGATGTATTTTTAAATGACAGACCTATTCAAATAATTGTTACTTCTTGGCTTCTAATCATTATTTATATAGGATTATTAGACTGATTTGAATAATTGATAATCTTACTATTTTATAAATTTATCCACAAAATCTAGATTAATTTTATTAATTTTTACCTAATTCACTAATATATACTCTGACTAACAATTTTTTTACTGGTTATAATTTCAAAAAAATATTTAATTCATTAAAAATATTTTGCTATATTAATTTTAGGAGTTAATGAATTATAAGTTATCCAAAATTTTTATAATATTCTATAAATGAGATCCAATAAAAATCCTTTTAAAAGTATATTTATATTAGGAGGTACAAGCGAATTGGCTCAGGAGATTTGTTTAAGCTTAATTCAAAAAGGGGCACAAAAATTTCATTTTGTTTCTAGAAATAAAGACAAAAATATTCCATTTATGAACCAAATTGCAAAAGAATATGATGTTGAAGTATCCTGCGAAAAATTTGAATTAATTAAAGATAACTTAGAGAAAAAACCAAAAATAGAATTTTTTGATCTTTACATAATTGCAGCTGGATATCTTGGTGACTCATCTTTGGCAAATAATAATATAGAAGAAAGTATAAAAATAGCCACTATAAATTACTTATCATTAATACCCTGGATAATCTCAATTACTTCAAAAGAAAGAATTTCTAAACCTGGATCGATTTGGATTCTTAGTTCTGTAGCTGCTGATAAAGGAAGGCCCTCAAACTATCACTACGGAGCTGCTAAGGCAGGCTTAACAATTTTTTGTGAAGGGTTATTTTATAGATGTATTGGTAAACCTTTTAAAGTTAGAGTTATTAAAGCTGGCTTTGTTTATACATCAATGTCCAAGAATAAGGCTCCAAAATTATTGAGTGTTAGTAAGAAATATTTTGCGAACAAATTGATTCAAAAGCCACAAAAAGAAGGAGTTGAGTATCTACCTTTTTGGTGGATATTTATCATGAAAGCAATTTCGATATTACCAAAAGCAATTGTCAAAAGATTATGATAGATTTTTTTAATTCATTTCCTAACATTGAAAATAAAAAAATTGGAGGATGGGGAAGAAGGAATTTTGTTAATTCTAAATTAACTACTTTTGAGAACTCTAAAGATTTAAAAAATTTTATCCTAAGAGGAAAGGAACTTACTTGTATAACAAGAGGTCTAGGGAGATCTTATGGAGATGCAGCACAGTTAAAAGAAGATTTTGTTTTAAATCTAAAATATAGAGAAAGAATATCAATCTGTGGAAATGAAGTAACGGTAGGTTCTTGGATACCTATTGATGAACTTCTCAGATTAATAATTCCTTTAGGATTTTTTCTACCTGTATCTCCTGGCTCATCAAAAGTTAGTATTGGCGGTGCTATAGCCGCTGATACGCATGGAAAGAATCATGACAAAAAAGGGAGTATAGGTAATCATATAACAAAGATTTTGTTATGTGATGCAAGAGGGAAGATACAAACACTAAGACCAAAAATAGAAAAAACAGATGATAATAACGATTTATTTTGGGCAACTATTGGAGGGATGGGACTTACTGGAATAATTATTGAAGCAACAATCTCCTTAATAAAAATTGAAACTTCATTTATGAAAGTAGATACATATGTTTGTGATGAATTAAATTCATTAATGAATTTAATGAAAAATAAAAATAAACAATATGCATATAGTGTTGCTTGGATTGATAGTATGCATGATAAATTTAGAGGAGTTTTAACCTGCGCTAATCATGCAAAAAAAGAAGATTTAAAGTTAAATAGATCAAATCTACTTATCTATGATGATAATACTATTGCAAATACTCCCAAATTTTTACCAGATGGGATATTGAATAGATTTACAGTAAAAACCTTTAATGAAATTTGGTTTCGTAAATCCTCCATCAGAAAAAAAAGTCTTAAAACAATATCTCAGTTTTTCTATCCCTTAGACGCCATACAAAATTGGAATAGAATTTATGGATCACATGGATTTTATCAATATCAATTTGTAGTTCCATTTGATAAAGCATTTTTTATTTATAAAGCTCTAAGAAAATTAAAGGAATATACAAACAATAGTTTTCTGGCTGTTTTAAAAATTTTTGGTAATGCAAACCACTCTTTTTTATCATTTCCGCAACCAGGTTGGACTCTTTCAATTGATCTTCCCGCCTCAAATTCAAATTTAACAAAAGTCTTAGATCAATTAGACGAAGAACTTGCATCTTTGGGAGGAAAAATTTATTTAGCTAAAGACTTGCGTCAAAATTCAGAGATTTTCAAAAAAACTTATCCCCTATATCCTAAATGGAGATCAGTAAAATCTCAGATGGATCCTGAAAATATTTTTCAGTCAGACTTATCAAAGAGACTCAAAATTTAAAAATCATATATCTATACCTTAAAAAAAATTATTTTATATTTAAAAAATAATTTCAATGAATTAAAATTTTCTAGTTAATCCGAATTAAAAATCAAATTTAATTTAATTTGTAAAAAATGAATAAATCAAGAAATTTTATTATTTTATCATTTTTATTTGTAGCCATTACATTTACTTTCTTCGCAATATTTTCAAACGAAATTATAGAAGCAAGACTTAATTCTCTATCTTATCTAAGGCAATTAAATGCTTCATTCTCGCTAAGCCAAGTTAATCCTCTGAAATGGTTGGGTTTTTGGCATTGGAATACTAAACCAATCCAATCTTTTACTGATTCAGGTATATTTCTCTCATACCCAATAATAAGTTATATCCCAAATACCATAATTGCTTTTATCACAAGAGATATTGAGAAATACCAAGAATTAACCCTTTTAATCGGCATATTTCAGCTGCTTTCAATTTCATATATTACTTATGATCTTTTTTTATCTTCAAACTTCAAAAAGAATGGATTTTCAAATATATCGGTACAGTTCTTTAGCATAATTGCAGCAGTTTTATTTTTAACTAATCCAGCAACTCTTGGTTTACTAATTGAGCCAGATTTTGAAGATTGCTTTATATTTTTATCCTTTCTAGGCTTCTGGAGTCATTTTCGTTTTAAGAATAAAACTCTATCAAAAATAATTTTTTTTATAAGTTCTTTTTCTTATCCAACTGGATCTCTAATTATTCTTATTGGTTTTATCTTGATAAATTTAATAAATTCAAATAAAATTAAGCTATCTCAGAATAAATCAGATAATTTAAAGCAAAGAATTGCTAAATTCACTTCATCTATAGAAATATCAATCTGGCCTTTTCTGATAGGTTTTATCTTTTATATTTTATTGAGAATCTTTGCTTACTATTTAATCGATAATGCTGGAATTCAAACCACAGGAAGTAGTTTGTTGTTTAGGGTTGGTTTAGATCCTTCTGATACTTATTATGGAGGTATTTTAAGTACACTAAAATTTCTAACACCTATAGTAAATATTCCAAAAGAAATTTTAGACATAAATTTGAACAATCTTGACCTCAAGTCATTCTGGTTAATTGTGAATTGTCTTTTATTACTTTTAGAATTTATAATCTTCAATTCGATAGGAATAATTTATTTAATTAGAGTAATATCTAATTCTTCAGAAATGCAAAAAAAGAATATAGAGATTTTAGGAGGATATTTCATATTGTTAGCATTTACATATATTTTATTATTTCCTCAATGGTCAGCAGTTCATTTCAGATTGATCGCTAGGTTCATTGCTCCATCTAGCTCAATAGGTCTTTCAATTTTTCTTATGAAAATAAATAATAGAATTTCTCTACCAAGAGGAAGATATCTATCTTGGGAAATGATATTTTTATCATGGATTCTTATAATTGATCAATTAAGATATTTCTTGACATGGAATATTTAATCTCTATTAGGATTTTCCTAATAAATTATTAATTCAATCGATATTCAAAAAAATAAAAAAGTTAATTTTATTTATTTTAATTTCTTATGAAATTTTTATTATTTACCTAATTAAAATATTTTCTAGTGGTTAAGATTAATTAGTTTTAAATTTTAAAATATTTGATAACAAATTTTTTAAACATATTAAAAATCCAGATTTTATGAAAAAGAAAATAGGTTTATCTGCAATTTGTTTTAATGAAGAGCTAATAATAATAATAATATTGTTGAATTTCTACAACTAGTTAATGATGGCATATTTAAAAGATCAAGATGACCATGAGATATAAAAATACACTTCGACTTTTGTACTTACTCTTTTTGCTAAATAGGAAATTTGTGGCTTAACTATAGAGAATAGATATTTAACATTTTATCTGAAATTTGAGAGTAAGAAAATTCTTTAACTCTTTTAGTATTGTAATTAATTTGTGAACTTATCAAAAATTCATCTTCAAGCATTCTTATAATTCCATTTTCTATTTCTTTAATGCTAAAAGGGTTAACATAAAGGTAGTTATTTTCTGTTAATTCTCTAAAAACACTAATATCACTCAAAAGGATTGGTGTTCCTGACGCCATGGCTTCTAATATAGGGATTCCGAAACCTTCTAAATAAGATACGAATACTACTAATGTTGATAATTTATAAAAACAAATAAGATCTTCATCTGAAAGCCTACTGTATATAAAAACAGATTTTTCAAGTTTGAATTCTGAGATTATTTTAATTAACTCTTCTTTTTGACCATTATTATGGCCAACTATAAATAATGGACCTAGATTTTTCTTGTTCTTCAAATTTTTGTATGCTTCTATAAGTTTTATATAATTCTTTCTGGGTTCTAAATGCCCAACTGCTAAAAGAAACTTTTTTGGTAAGGAGAACTTTTGTTTGATGTTAGATAATTTTGATTTCGTTACTGATTCAAATTTTTCTATATTAATACCATTTGGAATAACATTAATTTGAGAATGTTTTTGAAAGGATAATATATCGTTTTTTGTTTGATTAGAGACGGCAATTAACTGGTTAGCATTTTTTAATGAATAACTAAAAACATATTTATAAATTTTGTATAAAGGATTGTATTCTTTGGATAACATTCTTAGATCATGAATAGTTAGGATATTTTTACAATTTTTTATTTTTTGAACAGGGATAACATTATGTTCGTAAATATCTAGATTGTATTTATTAACTAACTTTGAGATACTGAAAAAATATTTTTTTAATTGATAGCTTAGATTATTTTTTGTATTAAAAGAGGTCTTTATTATTTCAACATTTTTGAATTCCGTAAAGTGTTTTGATATCTGGTAGTCTTCAGGTTCAATTATAAAAAATTGACAATCAGTCAACTTTTTAATTAATTCTTTATTAATCCCAATAAATCTTTGTTTTGCTCCTGAAGGATTTTCATTGAAACATATTGCAGATAAACCAATTCTTTTTTTCATGAATCTATATTCTTTATTTAAGACAAGTTATTTAAATTTTAGCCCTTTTCAATAAATTTAATAGGAAAAATAAAATTTCATAAGAAAACTGGATTTATAAAAACAGAATTTAATATTCATAATTTCCAAGAGATATATTAATGGATTATTAATATAATTTTAAATATTCCATTAATCAATAAAACTAATATAGAAAATAGCTTTTAATAAGTATAAAATTTAGGGAGTTTCTATTTATTAGTTTCTATTTAAATTAATTTATGAGAATTTATTTTGACTAAAACAAACTTAAATATTAAACCAAGAATCTATTTAAAAATACATTTGCTTATCATCTTAATTTTGATAATGGGTAATATATTTTCTTTAACTTATATAGCTCTAAATCTCCCTTTTGGAATAGATAAATTATTTTTATTTTCTGAAGAGGCTAATATACCTACTTTATTTTCCTCCGTTAGCTTATTAATAAGTAGTTTAATATTATATTTAATAAGCCAGTTAAATAACATTATTTTTAGCCAAAAAAAATATTGGAGACTGTTATCTTTTATTTTTATTTTTTTAGCCATAGATGAAACTGCTGGAATTCATGAAAAAGTTGGTTCATTAATAAGCTTTCAAATTATAGATGCTTTATTTTTAACAAAGTCTTGGGTAGTTATTTATGGTATCTTTTTAATCCTATTTTCCTTTTATTTCAGAAATTTCCTTATAAAACTAGACAAAAAATTTAGAATGGGTTTTATATTATCAGGATTTATTTATTTGATAGGTGCTTTAGGATTTGAAATATTTGCTGATTATATAATTTCCAATCCATTTCCTTTTTTTAAATCTAACTACTTTTTAATAATGTCTACAATAATTACTATGGAGGATACTTTTGAAATGCTTGGAATAGCTATTTTTAACTTTTATCTTTTGCAATTTATAACAAAAAATAAATTAAAACTAATAGTAGTTTTTAAATAGTTTTTATAACTTCTTAACACTTATATTATTACAAATATAGTGGCTTTTCATATCACTAATTTAGCTTTTCATAGCATTAATAAGTAGTTCAGAGATTTTTATTCTATTTTTTTCATCCTCTTCAAATATAATTTGATCTAAATCATGTTTAGAAGGAAATCTTTTTTTTCCAAAAATTTTTCTTAGTAAGCGATAAAAGAAGTTTAGATTGTTTTGAAAGTAAGTACTATCTCCTCTTAAAAAACCTTCAAATTTAAAGTCATTATGATCATGAAATAGGATGATTGAATCTATTTCATGGACGCAATTTGCTCTTTGTGAAATATCAAATATCCAAGTATCATGAAAAAAGAAATTAAAAATTCCAGGACTAAAACATCCCACATTTTTTATCCAGTTTCTTGTTACCCCTGGGAATGCCCATTTGCTTATTGAGTTACTCTTTAGAAGAAAACATCCTATTTTATGATTGGATAACGAATCATAATAATTTTTAAGAATCATATCCCATTTATTAGTTTTGCAAAAAACATCATCATTACCAAAAATCAGTAAATCACACTTTTCTTTATATGCTTGCATTGCTATTAAATTAAGACCTTTTGAAAAATTATTTGGAGGCCCAATTGTAATAGATAAATTAATAAATTTATCATTAATAAATTTATATTTATCTAGTTCTTTTTCATCCTCATCTAAGTAACAATAAAAATTTATATCATCTGAGTTAAAAGCATTAGTGATATATGAATTTATATGTTTTTCAAGGCCTTGAGACCTTCCCTTTGATGGAACAATAATACCAATTTTCAATTCATTCGTGTATTGCAAACATATTATATTCCTTAATATTCAAAATAACTTTTTTAAGTATTGAAAAAAAATTACTTTTTAAAAGTTTTAAATAATTTAATTGATATTATTTAAATAAATAAATAATGTCTATATGGATATTAAACTCGAAACTATTGGGAATGCTACTTTAATAGTTTCAGAAAACAATAAATCCATTCTATCTACAGATCCATGGTTTGATAGCGATGATGCTTATTTTGGATCATGGAGACTTTCACATAAATTCCCTATTGAGCAAAGGGAGAAAGTTGAAAATTCTAAATATATTTTCATTTCTCACTTTCATCCTGACCATCTAAATTTAATCTCTTTAAAGCACTGTAAAAAAACAACTATTTTATTAGCACAACATTATGCATCAAGAGTCGAAAATGATTTAAGAAGAATAGGATTTAATGTTATTTCTTTGCCCTCTAGGAAATGGATAAATATTGGTGAAAAAACAAGAATAATGATTTTTAACAATGAGAGGCAAGACTCTGCATTATTAATTGAGTTAAAAGATAGGTTAAATAGAAAGTCTTTAGTATTAAATTTGAATGACTCGGGAGGTTATGGATTTGAAAAGGAAGTAGCTACAATCGCTAAAAAATATAAAAATTCTTTCTATTTGCAATTACACGGCTGGGGTGATGCAGATATGATAAACCTCTTTGATAAAGAAGGAATTCGAATTGCTCCTATAGCCATAAAAAAATTTCCAGTAGGAAAAGATATTAAAGCTGGAATGAAGAAATTTAATTGTAATGTAGCGATTCCCTTTAGCTGTCATCATCAATATCAAAGAAGAGACTCTTTTTGGGCTAATGAGTTTGTAACCCCTGTGGATTTGATGATAGAAGGTTTTGATAAAGAGCGGGAATGTATTTTACTCCCTGCTTTTCAGAAATTGAGTTTTGATAATGGCACATTTCATGCAGATAATATTAATCCTGAGAAATTAAAAATAGTCGAACCCTTGCATGAATCTATATTTGGAGATGATTGGAACGAAATACTAACTAAAAACCAAATTAATCAATGTAAAGATTATTTCGCAGAGATAAAAATACTAAGTAACAATTATAAATCAATAATTTTAAGAGTAGGCGGTATTGAGCATGAAATGCTTAAATTCGGCCGAGGTAAAGCAAAAATTAAATTTGAAGTACCAAGTTTTTCTTTAATGAAATCAATAAGAGGAGAAACATTTGATGATTTGCTAATAAGTAACTTCATGAGAACCCAATTAATAAATTGCAAAGATCTATACACACCAGATTTCACAATGTCAGTTTGTAAATATAGCGACAATGGCGGGGCCAAATCTTTAAAAGAATTGGAAAAATATCATAATTTTTACAACAATCAAAGAGAACTAAAAGATAAATTAAATCTTAAGTTTTTAAAATTCAAATCAATATTAAAAAGTAGACTTAATAATAATCTTATTTTTAAACTGAAAAGTGCGTTAAGAAAATGAAAATCCTATAATTATTATTTTTCTTCTTAATCAATTCGCTTATTTCTTTGTGACAGGTCATTATCCCGCCGGGAGTAGAAATACAATAGTTGACCCATCTCATTCTAGTTATAAAACTTTCAGAAATAATTGAACTTTTGAGAGTAAATAACGTTTCTAATAAACGAATTATCAATTTTTAATATTTTAGTAAATAAGAAATGACTTTTAAAATAAATTTATTAATTAACAAACTAAAATTCCCTAAGTTTTAATATTGAGGCAGAGAATCTTCCTCTTTGGCCAATATAGTCATAATTTTTAAGAACAAGTTTATTTGGAATAATTGATGAGAGTTTTTTTTCGTCAAACCAATCTGCATATTTGCCAACTTTGTCCATCCTTCTGACATATTTGAAAAAACCTTTTTGTTTCTCAATTGGTAAATCTCGATCAGTTTTTCGACCTGTCTCTAATTCCCATGCCTTATCAGAATATAGCATTAACCTATATTCGATATTTTCATAATTATTAAAACTATCAATTGCAAATTCTAATATGTCAGAAATATTAGGCGTATGGTGTAAAACACCATTAGAGTAAAATATGTCAAATTTATTAGAAACAGAAAAATATGGATTTTCTGAATTTAATAGTACTTTTTCCTTAACTTTATAACCAGCACAATTTATAATATATTCAGCAGCATTTAGATTCTCCTCATTAATATCTCCAAGAATTACTTCATTACCATTATATAGAAATTGAAGAGATTCAATTCCAAAACCACAACCAAAGTCAAATATTACTTTCCCTTTTGTATTATCTAGGCCTAATTTTGATCGCCAAAGATTTTTATAATTTCTCCAACCATCTAATGAATATCTAGTATCTTCAAATTCTTTAATAAAATTTTGAATGTTGGACTTGTCCATTCCAAGTATCAATTCTGGACTAATATAACCAACATTATCGAAAGGTAATCTTTGCCAATCTGATTTGCTTCTTTTGAAATTATATTTTCCTACAATTTTCCATTCTAAGGCTAAGATTATTTCATCAAAACTCCATAGAAATCTTTTGAACCTGTTTAATTTTTTTTTTAGTTTTAATAAATTAAACATGTTTAAAGTTTATATTTCTTTCAAAGTTTTCGATATTATATTTTAAATTTTTACAATATTAGCATTAAATAGTACTTAGAGATCTTTTCTATTGGTTTTATTTTTAATATTAGAAATAAAACTAATTTCAAATAAGACTAGAGTAGAAAATAGGATATAACTTTTAGTAAATAATTATTTAATCTTCGCAAATTTAATTAATAAATGGGTTTATTTATTCCTACTAATTTAAAATATGTCTAAGTATTATTTATCAAATGATTGATCAATCTTTCAGGTACTTCAACATCAACAACCAAGAACTTTTTTATATTTACTGGAATTTCTGATAGAAATAGAGTATTGAAAAACATATAAATTTATATATTAATAATGCTAGTAAAGCAGCAGATATAATTTTTATTGTTACTTAGACGAGGATGAAGAATACCTAGATATATATAACAGATCCATGATTTGATAGCGATTATGCTTATTTTAGAAATTCATTTTTAAACTTCTTGCAAAATTTAAATCATTATAATTATCAATATCTATTGCCTCTAATAAACTATTAAAACTGTTTATAAAAAATCTCGTATCTTTTGTGCGCATATAATCAGACGTATTATCTTTATTATGCTTCCAATAATTTTTATTTATATAAAAAAAACTACCATCCATTTTAAAAATTTTTTCTGAGTCATCTTGCCTATTAATTACAAATTTATTATTAACATAATTCCAACAATTTTCTTTTTTTATTAGTATGGTTGATGAATTATCTGTGATATGTGAAATTGAAAAAGAGGGATTGTCAGGTTTTTCTTTTGTAAATAAAATAAATTTTTTTATTGATTCAATTGAACGAAATGGGGAAGTTGGTTGCAAGTAAACTAAATTATTAATATTATCAATTCTTTCAAACATAAAAGAAATAACTTCATTTCTGGAAGATTTATCCGTAGCGAGAAAAGAGGGTCTTAGAAAAGGTACTTTTGCTCCATATTTGATAGAGATTTCAGCTATTTCTTCGCAGTCTGTGCTTACTATAACTGAATCAAAACATTTAGATTTTATTGCTTTATCAATTGTCCAATAAATTAGTGGTTTTCCAAATAGTTCAACAATATTTTTCTTGGGTATAGCCTTGGATCCTTTTCTTGCTGGTATGATTGCTGTAAAAGTCATCTCTAAATAAAATCTTCAATTAAATCGCATACCGCATTAATCTGATCAGATATTAAATTTAATCCACTGGGTAAACATATTAAATGCTCGTAAATTTTTAGTGAATTAGAATAGTCAAAGTTTAGATCTGAAAATTGCTTAAAAGCCGGAAGATTATGCATAGGATAGAAACATCTTCTCAAGTCAATATGTCTTTTCTTGGCCTCTGAAATAATAATTTTAATTTTACTTTTATTTTGAATAGAAATAATATTAAGCCAGTAGGAAGAATAAAAGTTATCAAACTCATGCCACATTTTTAATAAAGGTTCTAATTTTGATAATCTCTTATAATAAATTTGATGAATATCTCTTTTCCTATTTACAACAGATTCGAGATTTTCTAATTGACCTAACCCTATAGCTGCTTGAATGTTTGTCATTCTCGCATTAGTGCCCACTACTTCATGCCAATATTTTTTTTGCGGGGACATTCCATGATTTTTAATAAGATTTACATAATCAAAAAATTTCTTATCTCTTGTAATAAGCATACCCCCTTCACCAGTAGTAATTAATTTATTCCCAAAAAAACTATAAGTTGCGATATCACCAAAAGATCCAAGACGTATTCCATTGTCTTTAGAACCTAAAGCTTCTGCACAATCTTCGACAATATAGAAATTATATTTTTCCTTTAGTTTAAGTATATCTGCTATGTTTGATCCTGAACCGTATAGATGCACAACACATACTGCAGCAGTTTTTTCTAGTATTTCATTTGAAACTTTACTTAAATCAATTGAAAAATCATCTTCTCTAATTGGACATATAATAGGAATTAATCCAGCATTTATAACTGCATTAAGTGTTGCTCCAAAAGTTAAATCCGGAACTAACACATACCCTTCTTTTTTAATCTTTATAACTTTAAATGCCAGTTCTAAGGAGGAAGTCCCTGATGAAGTTGTTGTAGAGAAAGCAGAATTATGTAAATTTGAAAATAACTTTTCAAATTGATCAACATAACTACCTTGTGAAGAAATCCAGTTTGTTTCTATGCAGTTAATCAAATACTTTAATTCGTTACCTACTAACCTAGGATCATGAATAGGAATTTTCAAAATAGATATTACATCTATAATTTCTATCAATTCATTTGTATCCGAAATAATTGGCACAAGCTTAATTCCCTTATCAACTAATGAGACGGATTCGCTATAACTAGGTACGATTTTCATTTTTAAGAATTCTTTTCGCATCGCTTTCGAAACATTATCTTTAAGTTTGCCACCATTAAGAATTAACCTTCTTATGTCTCCATCATTTATGAAACCTATTGGTTTTTTAGAATCCAATACAATTAATCCCTTCCCATCTGTATCATTAATAGCTGAAAGTGCTTCAAAACATGTTGAATTAACATCAAGAGTAAATTTCATTCCTTAAAAAATATATTTTGCATTTATAAAACAAGTTTAAATAAACTTTTGATAATTATAAACTCTAGTTAATAGAAAATTTAAATTTTGAAAAAACTCTATCATTAATTGAGATTTATCTCATCTTGTGATTTGATTTAAATTTTAAATAATCTAATTAAATAGAATCTAGTAAATCTAATCCTGCTTTACCACTTTTTTCAGGGTGAAATTGAAATCCTATTATTCTATTATTCTGTAATCCTGAGCATAATGTTTCGTCACCCCATGAAAAAGTATGAGTGACGATAGAAGAATCCTCTGGCTCACAAAAATATTGGTGCACATAGTACATATCATGAGAATATTTTTGAGAGAGAAATTCTGTATTGCTCCAACCTAAATGCATTTTCGTATAATTATTAATATTTTTTTTATTGATATGCTTTAAATTATTTACCTTACCTTTTATTAAACCAATACCACTTATTCCAGGAGCCTCATCTGATGATCCGAACATTAATTGCATTCCTAGACAAATTCCTAGAATTCTTCCACCATTACTATGGTGCATTTTTATTCTTTTTAAAATGTCTTTTGTAATTAAATGTTTCATCGCGGCTCCAAAGTGACCTACACCAGGAATTATCAATAAGGTTTCTGTATCTTTAATTGCATAAATATCATCCTCTATTTGATAACCTAACTTTACGAAAGCCTTGTTAACACTCTTAACATTACTACTATTATAGTCAACGATATAAGCTTTTTTCCTCATAATTTCCTTACATCAATACCTATTCTTTGAGAATGATTTCTTATCTCTTTTATTGTTAATTTCTCATAATGTAAAGTTCCTGCTATAGCTAGACCACTAATGAATAAGTTTTCTTTAACTAAATCATTTAGATCAAATAATTTTCCAAATCCGCCTGAATATGTTATTGGTAGATTTGTTAGTGATGAAATAAACCTTAGTAGCTCAATATCTAAACCTTTAAAAGTACCCTCTTTTGAAATGCTCGTAATTATTATTTCACCTGCACCTCTCCTTTCTACCTCAGGCAACCAATCTTCAAGGCAAACATTTGTATTATCTCTTCCGTTGTTTATAAAACATTTCCACTTTTGATCAATTTTCTTTACTTGTATGGAAATTGCTACTGACTGACTGCCACAAAGAGATACTGCTTCATTAATAAATTCTGGATTAGATATCGCGGCAGTATTTATAGCAACTTTATCAGCTCCAATTAAAAGTAACCTTCTAATATTGTTAATATTTCTTATCCCTCCAGAGATTGTAATTGGTATAAATAGATCATCAGTAATACTATCAAGCAAATCAAATAATGGTTCTCTGTCATATAAAGAGGCAACAGGATCTGATAAAAAAATTTCATCCACATTCTCATTCATATACTTCAATGCATATTCTTTACATAAACCTATTTTCCTAAGTCCCTCCAAATTTATAGTCTTTACTAGATTTCCATTTTTAACATCTAATCTAGCAATAATACGCATTTAATTATTCTCCCAAATAGGATTTTTTAGATAGTATTCACCTTTATCATTCTTCCCCCAAATATGTTCAGACCTCCAAGAATCAACAATTTCGATTAGTTCATCCAAAGAGATATCACAAAAATTTAACATAGCTTTAATATATTTTTCAGGGAATTCATTATCATATTTTTTTATTAAGGTTATTCCTTCATCTCTAGTAATTTTCTGATCTCTAATTTCATGAGCTGAATCTGAAGTGGTGCGACCAATACCAAATTTTGCAAGCATTAAATAATAGTGAAATCCATCTAATTCATCATCTAGACTTGCATATCTTGAATATGTTCCCTCACTTCTTTCTTCCGCAGGAGAAAAACCTGTATTTTCTACACAATAATAGAAATTCTCTTGTGGATCCCAAAATTTGTAATAGCTCCAAAAGTGAACTTCAATCCCATTATTTGAAATATCATTATAAGATGGCGCTAAATAAGGGAATATATCAGCTTTTGAAAAATTTCTTTCAGACCAATACTCTGGAGGAAATCCAGAGAAATAATGCTTGTCAACATCAGAAATATCTCTAGTAGGTCTATATGCATTTTTCATATCTCCGCCATACTCTACTTCCCCATTCTCTCCATACATTACTAGTTTTACATTATTTTGGAGGGCTACTTTTAATGGGAAATTATATTGGCCATAAATGAAAGGTTGAAATGGGTCACCCATTTCCCTTAAACAATATTTTGTTAATCTTCTACTTACTTCTGGATTAGGAGTACCTAGTATATGGTTGAAACCTGAATCAATAAAGTTTTGGAGATTTTCTTTCCCAATATCAGAATACCTTAGTGGAGACCAAGTAACACATAATGGGTTCATTCCATATTTATACTTCAATTGATGAGCAACATAACTTCCATCTTTTCCTCCACTACAAGGCACAATTACATCAAAAGATCCATCCTTTGATCTATGCAAATCACATAATTTTTCAAGTTCTTCTTTTCTTTTTTTCCAATCAATAACTTTTCTTTTGAAATCATTAAACCTGCAAGCAGAACAAACCCCTTCTTTATCAAAATTTATCCTAGGCCTTTGATTTGAAATAGTGCATTTTTTACAAAAAATGACTTTACTTGGTAAATTATAAATTGCTTTTGTATCTTTTTTTTCAATCATTTAATAGATCTAATTTAATTTTCTATCCTACAATAGATCACCATTAATTATTAAAAGCTTTTAGTCAATTTTTTTTTCCCATTCACCGCTCTCATACTCAATGAGACTAATTTTTTTTGACTTAAATTTTAAAAACCTATTTTCATTTAAAAAGGTTATTAATGTTTTTTGGTAGTCGATAATTAAAGATGATTTAGTATCTCTTGATGCAATAGTAATTGAATAAAATGGAGATCTTAAGTATCCGATTAATAATAATCTTAAGTAAGATAAAGGACTGATTATCAAATTAATACTTACTCTTGGATTATCATTATTAGAAATATTGTAAGAGTATAAAAACCATATAATTTTTGAAGTTTTTTTTAATTTATTAAAAATCAATTTTGATTTATCAAAACTTAATGAATGTTTTTCTAAAATATGAAAATCATAAAGATT
>QCTC01000016.1 GCA_003211315.1 Prochlorococcus sp. AG-670-O17
ATTAAAAGGAGAAAATAGATTTATATTTGAACCAGATATGCCTAAGGATATTTTAGATGAATTGGCATGGGGTTCAGAGGCAATATTAACTTCAACAGCAGCTGCTACAATATTAATACATAATGATGGTAAAAATATCCTAAGAAGAGGTATCACAACAAATGATGTTTTTAAACCTGGTGAAACTTGCTTAAGATCTTTAAGAGATAAGAAATTAATTTCTTTAGCAAACACAAAATTCTATCCTGGAAGAGATGAATTTTTCAGCTTTTGCCCAAACGTTCCTTCTATCTTAATATTTCCAATAAATAGTAAATCTTTTATATTAATAGGAGGATGGAGTTATAAATGTTTTACAAAGTCAGATGAAAAATGGATTAATAATTGGTCCAAAAAAGTAAATAATATATTTTTAAAAAATTCTTTTTAAAAATATATTTTAGAACGAACTCTCGCTTCCTTTGATATGAAGTTTACTGATTTAGTGTCAATATTGTAGTAAGCATTTTCAGAGTTAATTTCATATCCACTATCTTTAAGACTGTTATTAATTTTATATTTTACAGGGTTAAAAAATTCAATTATATTATTACTTTTTTTCAAAATTGCTTTGTTTGAACTTAATGTAACTGAACTATTTTCTAATTTCACATTTCCTTCTAATAAATATTGAGAATTTTGAATATTCCATGTGAATCTATTAGCTGTTAATTTATCATCTTGTTGAATGATGGTTTTGACTTTAACATTACCATTTAATTCTATTAGTTTATAATTATTAGATAATTTAGATTTGTCTGAATTTATTATATATTCAATTTTATTATCTTTGAATAGTTTTATTGTTGTTTCATTAAGATTAAAGCTGTTTCTTTTTTTATCATAGTTTGAATAAGGGCTTTTAATTGAAAGCAATTTTACCCCTTCCTTAGAGAATATATTCATATTCAACGTATTAATACTTTGACTTACATATTTTTCGTCCAACTTATTATTTTTACAACCAGAAATTATAAATGGAATTAGAAATAAAAGTTTATAAAATCTATTCATATTCAAGCTTTTCTATTATTGGATTTGGAGGTGGCAAAATTGATTTATGAATTAACTTACCCCAATTTAATTGATTTCTCCATGAGTCTTTTTTATTATATAATAAGCCAAGTTGTAGATCTATTTTTGAAGATAAATTAGGCAATAAAGGTAATAACAATAAGCCAACTATTCTAGTACATTCTAAAACATTATAAATAATATTACTTACGGAAGGAATATTTTTATCGTCTTTAATTAATGTCCAAGGTTGTCTTTCATTAAGATACAAATTTGTATTAATTGCAAGACTTAGGATTGCGTTAGCTGCCAAATCTAATTCGTACGAATTAAAGTGTTTAATATAATTTTCAACTGTCTTTTTTGCATATAATTCCAGTGTATTATCTTTACCTAATATCTCATTACTTGGAACTCTGTTATTAAACCATTTTCTAGACATCGATGAGGTTCTATTTAATAAATTACCAATTGTGTTTGCTAGATCATTGTTGATGATATCCACAAATCTTTTATTTTGAAAATCACCATCATTTCCCAATGTAATATCTTTTAATAGATACCACCTAACAGCTTCTTTACCGTATTTAGATAATAAAATATCTGGATCTAATACATTTCCTAAGCTTTTGCCCATTTTTTGACCCTCCCTAGTAAGAAAACCATGTCCATAAACCTTTTTTGGTACTTTCATACCGGCGGACAAAAGCATTGCAGGCCAATACACTGCATGAAATCTCAAAATGTCCTTACCAATTAAATGAATATCTGCAGGCCAACCTTTATTAATTGATTCTTGCAATGAAGGTTTCTTCAAATCAAGACTTAAAGCGCTGACATACCCAAGCAAAGCATCAAACCATACATAAAAAGTATGATTATCTACGTCAGGGACTGATATACCCCAAGATACATTAGTTCTTGATATTGAGAAATCTTTTAAACCTTTAGATACAAAATTAATGATTTCATTTCTTCTTTCTTTAGGCTGGATAAATGTTGGCTCATTAATAAGTACTTCTATTTGCGATTGGTATTTTGACAACTTAAAAAAAAGATTTTCCTCATTTTTCCATTCCAAATTTTTTTGGTGAATTGGACATTTATGCGTTGGTGAATTATCTGGATTATCTTTAAATTCTTCGCAACCAACGCAATACCAGCCTTTTTGGACCCCCATATAAATATCATCAGATTTTTTTACTCTGTTGTAAAATTCTTTAACTATATATTCATGTTTATGTGAACTTGTTCTCACGAATTTATTGTGTGTTATATCCCAATCCCTCCAGTTTTGCGTAAAGATATTTGAAATTTCATCGCAATGAAATTGAGGCTCAACTCCATTATTGCTTGCTGTCCTTTGAATCTTTAAACCATGTTCATCCACTCCTGTTATAAATATCACATCTTCGCCAGAGAGTCTTTTATATCTTGCTATTGAATCACAGACCAATGTAGTATATATACTTCCTAAGTGAGGCTTGTCGTTTACATAATATAAAGGTGTAGTAATTACAAAACTCATAATATTTTTTTACTTATATTAACAAATATAAATTATACAATAGGTTGTTGAAACTATTTTATCTAGTGAATAAACTCTAATAAATTATTATTACTTAAATTATATTTAACTTTATAAATTTTATTAGTGTACGTTTCTATAGAAATATATAGTACAATTAAAATTTCTAGTGAATATTCTGGAAAGTAAACAAGCGCTATTCCTTTCTTATTATTTATCCATTTAATAAATATTATTTTATACGAAGATTTATTTTCATTTCTAAAGAATATTTTTAAATATTTTAATTTATCATTTTTGTAAATATTGTTATGTTCTAATTGTTTTATTTTTGTTAAATCTATTATTTCATTAATCTTATTATGACTTAATTTCTTAATATTATTTATATTGTTAAAAACCTGTCTTTGAACAATTAAATCTAAATATCTTCTTAGTGGTGAAGTGCATTGAGTATACTTATCAAGACCTAATGATTCATGTTTATTAGCCTTTGTAGTAATATAACTTTTACCCATATATTGCTTTAAAATTATATATTTTATTTCACTATCCTTGTATCTTTCTAATATCTCTGCTGCATTACAATTAATTTTATGTGTTCTGTAGGGAGTAGCTATATTATTCTCATATAAATATAAACTAGTGACGAATCCCATAAGTATCATGGATTCAGATACAATCGATTGGGAAATGCCTTTTTGTATATTATTAATTTCTACATTACCATTAATAATATTAATTTTAAAATTAGGTGTATCAAAAAAAATTGCTCCTTGTTTTTTTCGATAATTAATACTTTTAAGTAACAAATTTTTAATTTCAATTATTTCCAATTCTTCTTTAGGTTCTAATTCAATTATTTCTTCCGCATCTTCATATATTAATTGATATTTAGGTTTTATTTTTGCCTCTACTATTTCATATTTATTTATTGAACCATTATCATTAAAGATAATCGATGCACTTATTGTATCAGAGATTTTATTTTGGTATAAATTTGCTTTATCTATTATTTCAGGTGGCAACATAGGAATATATTGATTAATTAAGTAAAGACTGCTACTTTTACTTCTTGCATCAATATCTATTTTTGAATCTGTTAAAAATAATTTGCAAGGATTGCTAATATGAATCCATAGTTTTTTTTTGTTTCCATCAATTAATTCCAAAGAAAAAGCATCATCAATTTCTTTTGGATCTTTTGAATCTATTATAAAAGTTTTTAAATGAGTTAAATCTCTCAAATATTATTTAAGTAACTATTAGTTTTAGATTTAACCTTCTGGGTTAACAAATGGCAACAAAGCAACAATTCTTGCTCTTTTAACTGCCAATGTTAGGTCTCTTTGTTGTTTTGAGGTCAATCCAGTCATTCTTCTTGGTAATATTTTGCCTCTTTCCGTTATAAATTTTTTTAGAAGCTCTACGTCTTTATAATCAATTGGATCACCAGGCTTTATTGGGGATAATTGTTTTTTAAAAATGGAATTTGGCATTGTTTTTGGTTCTTTTTACTTGATTTCTTTATGAATTGTCATTTTGTTTAGATGTGGATTGAATTTCTTAAGTTCTAATCTTTCTGTAGTATTCCTTTTGTTTTTTTCAGTAGTATACCTCGAAACACCATTAGATCTTCTTGGTTCTGAACTTGTTCTAGCTTCAGTACATTCTAAGGTTACGACAACTCTTGTACCTTTTTTCGCCATTTTGATTAATACGTTGATGTATAATTTTCTATTGTACAACTTCAAGAAACTATTTTGCATATATTTTCTTTTCTTTTAGTATCATTAGACAAAAAAAATAAATGAAGGTATCTCAGAATTGGTTAAAAACTCTTGTAGAAATAAATACTACACCAGAGGATTTATCTGAAAAACTATCAATAGGTGGTTTTGAAGTTGACTCACTTATTGATTGTTCAGAAAATGTAAAAGGTATAGTTCTTGGGAAGGTTTTGTCAGTAGTTAAACATGAGAATTCAGATAAGTTAACTATATGCAGTGTTGACATTGGGAGGTCTAATCCATTGCAAATAATTTGTGGAGCAAAAAATGTAAAGCAAAATATACATGTTTATGTAGCTACTATTGGTACACATTTAAGTGCGATAAATTTAACTATCAAAAAGAGTGAAATAAGAGGGGTTTTTAGTGAAGGAATGATATGTTCGTTAGAAGAATTAGGAATTGAAGATTCTAGTGAAGGAATAGCAATTATTAATGAGGATATAGCTTTAAAATATAAATTAGGTACATCAGGAGCTGAATTACTTAATCTCAATGACTATATCTACGATTTAGCGATAACTGCAAATAGACCCGATGGAATGTCTGTAGTTGGCATCGCAAGAGAAATATCTGCTCTTTTGGAAACTAAGTTAAACTTTCCAGATTTAAAAAATAATTATAAAATAAATGTTTTTAAAAATTTTGATCTCTGTTCTGAGGCAATTACAAAAAATTGTATTTATTCAATTAGTAATATTGATTCTGTCAATGGGAAGGAATTATCTCCAGGATGGCTCAAAGAACGTTTAGATAAATCAGGAATTAAATCTATTAATCTATTGGTAGACATAACTAATTACATTCTTTTAGAACAAGGACAACCATTACATGCATTTGATAAAGACAAATTATCTTATTTAATTGGGCGAAAGGTATCATCTGATGATTTCTCGGTTAGAAAGGCAAATAATAATGAAAGTCTTTTGTGTTTGAATGGTGAGAATTATAAATTAAATGAAAATATAACTATCATCGCTTGTGACGATAAACCAGTGGCAATAGCAGGAGTAATTGGTGGTTTGGAAACAGCTGTAAATGAAAATACTTCTTCAATTTATCTTGAAGGAGCAGTTTTTAATCCTGTTACAATAAGAAAATCGTCAAAAGAAATTGGTATTAGAACAGAATCTAGTAGCAGATATGAAAAAGGAATTTCTTATAAAAATACATTAGATTCAGTTACCCGCGCAATTAACATTATTGAAGAATTCTTTAATATACCTAAACCAATTATTAATAGTTCTATAGAGTTGGATTCTACAAAAATACTTATACCATTAAGAAGAGATAGAATTCATAAAATACTTGGTCAAATTGTAATTAGAAATGAGAATTACGACATTAAAAGTAAATCAGAAAAAAGGTATTTAACAGATACAGAAATAACAGAGAAATTAAAGCTATTAGGGTGTACTTTAAACAATAAGGAATATGGATGGGATGTAGAAACTATTCCTAATAGGTCCCAAGATTTATTAAGAGAAATTGATTTAATAGAGGAAATTGCAAGATTAATTGGTTATGACATGTTTGATTTGAATTTACCAAATCCCATAAAACCAGGAAAGCTTACTAGTTCACAAATAGCTTTAAGAAAGTTAAAAACCGGATTAATAGCTAATGGATTTAATGAAGTATTGTCTTATTCTCTTGTGCCAGAAAGTAATAATAATTTAATCAAAATTTCAAATCCATTGCTGATGGAAACAAGTTGTTTAAGAGATAATATTTGGGAAGAACACATTAAAATATGCAATCAAAATATTAAGTCAGGACATAACTATTGCTGGATATTTGAAGTCGGAAATATTTTTCATAAAAAACCTGATTTTTCTCATGAGGAAATCTTAAATGGAGCAATTTATGGAAATAATAAATTTGAACAATGGTTAAGCACAAATAAAGATAATAATTTGAACTATTACGAAGCAAGAGGAAAGTTAAAGGAGGCGTTATCAATATTGAATGTAAAAATTGAAGATAAACCAACTGATAAGATAGATTTTCTTCATCCAGGGAGATCTTCTAGATTATTTATAGAAGGCAATGAGGTTGGATATTTTGGTGAAATTCATCCAAAATTAATTTCAAATAAAATATCATTAAAAAAAATTTATTTATTTAGTTTAAAAGTAAACAGTACCTTAAAAGCAAGTACTAGAAAAAATAAATGGATATCAGTATATAAACAATACCCAACAGTTCCAAAAATGGAACGTGATATTAATTTTATATTTAATAAAAAATTCTTATTAAGTGAGATAATTTCCCAAATAAGGAAATCTGGTAAAAAATTATTGGAAGATGTTAATTTAATTGATGTTTATGATGATGATAGTTTTGGTAAAGAATCAATAAGCTACACATTTAGATTGTCTTATAGAGATTCTGAAAAAACACTATTAGATTCTGATATCGGATATCTTCACGATAGTATTGTTAAATTAATTGAAAATACATTCGATACAAAATTAAGACAATAACAGTATTACTATTCTCATGCAAGACTTATAAATAGTCTATAACTAAGTCTAGTATAAGATAAATAATATTCATATATTTCTAAATGATCATATATAATAATTATCATGATAAATGTTATCTCATTTTTAATATCTTCTATACTTTGGGTACAAGTTCCTCAATGGTCTGATGATTGGTCTAAATGCGCAGTCGACGTACCGGATTCTTCATGTCATTGGTATATAACAGCTCCAGATAATACATTCGGTGACGGATTTGATTGGGCAAGCGCCCCTTGGTTTGATGCTAATGGCTTAAGTGATGTTCCCAGTATTGAGAGAGAAACAGCTCTTCAAAAACTTCAAGTCAAGTAGTACTGTCTTTAAGGCAGCACTTCATAATTTAAAATCCAGTTATATCAACGTTTATTGTAAAAAAAATTAAGACTGGACAAACAAAGGACAGTAAATTATAGATTTAGTAAATTTATATTGATTATCTTATATAAGAATCAATAATAGACTTTTCATAAGTCCAGTATGAGATTATTAATACTCACTGAAAAAATTATTCAACTCTTCTACATAGGGTGGGTTTTTAACTTTGTTTTATTAAGTCTTATATAAGAAGTCTAATACAGCCTTATTTTTAATAAATATGCATCATTTGATATGAAATACTCTTAAAAGCAAGAATTACTAGCTAGAAATTATTTTAATTTAATTTTTATCTTCTAAGTCTTATTTAAGACTTTTATTTAGACTTGCTTCAAGTCTCATGTAAGATTATTAATACTATCTTCTATACATATTTTTAAGTAATTGATATGCATCATTTAATTTCCTCATCTCATCAGTAGATCCACCAGAATCTGGATGGGTTTCTAAAGCTTTAATTTTATATGCTTCTCGTATTTTATTTAATGTATGTGCTGACCCTGCGGCGGTGGATAACTTTAATAATTTTAGAGCTCCATGAACAGTCATTGTTGAATCAAGTGCTTCAAATGAATTTCCTTTATTTTTTCTTTTAAACCTACTTATAAATCTTCTTACTAATGTTGGGACCCTATTTATTAAATCAGATGTTGCAAATGGATCTTCTAATACACCTATCATTAAAATAACTAACTCTAAGGAGGGAGTTTGTTTTATCCAAAAAGGGCATAAATCCGACATTAATTTATTTGCGGCACTCCAAGTGAATGGCAACTGCTCGGTTCCATCAATATTTGGCCAAATATCTATACAAAACCAATCAATAGATGCTTCTATTACTTGTTCATTTGGAATTGATCCATATAGGTTTTTCCAATGGCTTATAATTTCAATCCGACATTTAATTAAATCATTTTCCTTAATTGTATTAATTTGAATATCATTAATTTTTTGTTTTGTCTTTTCAATATTTATACTTCTTCTCAGATTTTTAACTTTTTTTCCAACAAAATTAGGTAGGTTGATGTTTAAGTTTGGTTTTTCAATAACTTCTTTATTATTTAAAATAAGTTTTTCTTCGGATTCTTTACTAGTACTCTCATCCTTATCTGATTTAATAAGGACTAAAGCACTATTTTCATCAAAGTTAGAGTATTCATTAATATCCCCCTTTTCGCTGTAATCAATTGTCTGTTGTTGACTTTTAGGTAATAATTCTTCTTCTTTAAGAATTTCTGTAAGCAACTTCTCTATTACAGGACCTCTTGCTCTAAAACCCCATTCTTTTCGTAATTGATCAAACCTAGAAACTAACTCTTCAGGCAAATCAATTGAAATTCTTTTTGTATTTGAATTCTCAGAATTACTCAATTAATCATTTTTTTTTATAATAGAACAAAAATATTAATTGTATTCATATTATGAAAGTCTAAATAATTATATTGTCTTTAAATCAAAATCTTGCTTTTAATAAGTCACGTGTCAACAAGATAAATTTTTATAATAAAAATAAAAAATGTTTTACTGTAACTTTAAATCCTCAGAAGAAAAAAAGTCTTTTTATCAAAAAAAGAAATTAGAAATGCTTAACTACATCAAGGATTCTCTTGAAAGAAAAATTGCATCAGTAACTGCTTCAATAGAAGTTCTAGAAAATCAAATTTCCAGAGACAAAGTTGAAGTTAGTAGTTAATTTTCAAACAAAATTTTCAAGAAGTTTCTCTGGTCCATATTTCTTTAAATAATTAATATTAGATTTTTCTGTTACTAGTAAATATCCTGCAAAACCCAAACCATTAACACTAAAACCATGGACGTAATCATACTTTCTTTTAATTATGGCTATCCAATTATTTGTAATTAAAATGTTATGAGGAAATCTTGGTTTTTCATCATCAATTGGATTTCCTAAACCAATTTTTATTGAAAGTTCTAAGTATAAATTATAAATATTTATTGAATTATCCAAAAAGTTAAATTTGGAAACAACAACATTTTTCTTAAGCTTACTATCTTGATCATTATTATTTTCTAAATCTAAAAACCACTTCTCTCTTGGACAAATAATTTCACCATGATCTCTTCTTAAAAGCTGAAAATGCCTATGCGGTTGACTTGCTCCTGCTATGGGAGAACTATTAAAAAACCATAGGCCACTTGTATCTTCATTTACCATTTGTATAGCTATCCAATCATTAATATCTAACCATCCATCTTGAGGTCTCCAAGTATTTGTTATTAGTAAAATATGACCTTTTTGTACAGGATATTTATTTAGTATTAGTTGATGATTAGTTCCAATTTTATCAACTTCAAGTATCTTATCCCACGGGTTAAATGGATTCTGATTTGGACCATAACTATATTTTTTCTTAAATCTTGAAGTATCAAGTTCTCTAATTATAAAATCATTTTTATTGTAATATTCCCTAGTTACAACAGTCGTTTTTAAAGGAAATAAGCCATTATTGGTAATAGAAAAATGTGTTTGATCTAATGCTTTAACCCAATATTTTTCGCTTCTCATTTATAAAAGTAGAAATAAATTCTCATAATCATTTTAAAAAAGATAATTAATTTGGAATTACTTTTTATTAAATTGATATTCTTTTAATTTTTCTAACGATACAGATTCTAAAACTTTTATATTTGTTGCTTCTAAAATAACCATAGGTGCTAAGCCATCAAGCAATGCCTGTCTCCATCTATCTAAACAAATACACCAATGATCTCCATCCTTCAAGCCTGGGAATGAATACATTGGCATAGGTGTTATTAAATCATTACCTTGAGACTTACTATATTTAAGGAAATTATCATCCATTATGCAGCAAATTGAATGATTTCCTCCATCATTTGAATCGTATTTGCAATATCCATCTCGAAACCAACCTGTAAGAGGTTTGCAGCTGCATACCTCGAGCTTTTGTCCTAAAACATTTAAATGTTCATTATTTTTTTGATTTTCTTTATTCATTTTTAGATAATTTATTTAAATAATAATAAATACTCATACATTTCTTAAAAAAGGGTTGACGAATATGGGGGGTAAAGAGGTAATAATTTTAATAAGGTTTTTTTCAATATGGATTGGGACTTCACTGAAAACATAGCATTTAAATCCCTAATTGAAGCTTTTAAAGAATGTGATGAAACATCAGCAACTGAATTCTTGGCGAGTGATGGGGCATCATATTATTTAGAATTAATTCAAGACGCTGCAGGTGATGGCATAGATATAAGTGATTCTGAAAATATGGAAGAACTTCAAGAAGAAATTGTAGATTATCTTGAAAATAATCTATAATCTATAATCTAAAATTTATTTAGGCACTAAAATATTTTGCTTTTGAATGAAGTGAAATTATAGCAGTAGTACTTTGTTCAGGATGTAATTGCTCTGATTCATCCATTGTTAAATTAATCCTTTTTGTATCCAATAATGATAACTGTATATTTGAATCAGAAACTTTAGGACAAGCTGGATAACCAAATGAGTATCTAGCTCCTCTATATTTTTGAGCTAATATTTCACGGTTATTGTTTGGCTCATATGATTTAAATCCGCATTCAATTCTTACTATTGAATGAACATATTCTGCAAGAGCTTCTGCTAATTGAACGGTTAAACCATGAAATATTAAATAATCACTATATTTATCAGCTTTAAATAATTCTTGGGAATATTCGCTAGCTATTTCTCCCATTGTTACTGCTTGCATTGGAAATATATCTACTGGATCATTATTTTTAAGATCACAGTAAAAATCAGCAATACAAAGATTATTTCCCGATTTTTGTCTAGGAAAGTTAAATTCAGAAATTCTTTTATTTGATACATTATCAAAGAGATAAATACTATTATCATTCCTCCCGCAACGGAAGTAGCCATAGACTGCTTTTGGTGAAATTAAGCCTTTATCTAAAATAATATTGATCCATTTTTCAAGTAATGGATTTGCATATGAATCTAAATAATTATTGTATTCTTCTACTGATTGACCTTTATTTTTTTTAATTTGCCATTGACCACTAAATAATGCATTTTTATCCAGATAAAAAATTAGTTTGTCAAAGTCTATTTCAATATCTTGAAGAACTCTAGTTCCCAAAAATGGAGCCTTTATAGGTTCCTCTTCCTCTACAAAATTAGATCTATTAAAATTCTCAATTAATTGAATACTTTTGGTTTTTTCAATATTTTTATTTAAATTTTTATCTTTAGCGGAAGACCTTGGGGAAGCTAATTTAATGTGATTATCATCAGTATTAGTAAAACCTTTTTCATTAGACCAATTGCCCTTCTTTTTACTATCCATATAGTCATTCATAAATTGTAAATCTGTAAAAGCATCTTTCCCATACAAAATTTTACCTTTATATATCTGACTACAATCTTCATTCACAAATTTTGGAGTTAATGCTGCACCTCCAAGAATAACTGGAACATTAATTTCAGCATTGTTAAATGCTTCTAAATTATCCTTCATAAATGCTGTAGATTTAACAAGTAAACCACTCATAGCAATACAGTCTGCTTTATGTTTTTTTTGTGCATCAATAATCGCTGAAACATCTTGCTTAATTCCAAGGTTGATTACATCAAAACCATTATTTGAGAGAATTATATCAACTAAATTTTTACCTATATCATGAACATCTCCTTTAACAGTTGCTATTAGTAATTTTCCGTTAGATATTTTTTCATCTACTGTTTCCATATGTGGTTCAAGCACTGAAACAGCAAATTTCATTGTTTCAGCTGATTGCAATACAAAAGGTAATTGCATTTGGCCGGATCCAAATAGTTCACCGACTACTTTCATTCCATCTAATAAATAAGTATTAATTATTTCAAGTGGTTTGTATTTTTTAAGCGCATTATTTAATTGTTCTTCTAAACCTATTTTTTCCCCATCTACAATATGGTTTTTAAGTTTTTCTTCTAAGGTGAGGTTTTTGTTTGAAGTAGATGCTTTTTTAAAGTCACTGATTGTTATATCTTGGAATGCTTTTGTTAGTTCAACTAATGGATCATATATACATATTTCATTTTCGAAATTTCTTCTGTCATAAATTAAATCTAAACATAATTTTTTTGTTTCTGCAGATATTTTTGAAAGAGGCAATATTTTATTTGGTGCAATAATCGCTGAATCTAATCCTCCCTTTATACATTCATCGAGAAATATTGAATTTAGATTAATTCTTGATAATGGTGAAAGCCCGAAACTAATATTAGATATCCCTAAAATAATATGAATATCTGGAAAGCTTTTTCTTATTTTTGATATAGCTTCAATAGTTGCTTTAGCATTTAATCTATCTTCTTCAATTCCAGTAGATATTGGCAATGCTAGAGGATCAAAAAATATCTCATAATCAGCGAGGCCACTTGATCTAGTTTTAATTAATGCTCTTTTTGCAATGTCATATTTTTTCTGTGATGTTCTTGCCATTCCATCTTCATCAATAGTTCCAATTACTATTCCAGCACCATAATCTAATGCAAGTTTTAAGACCTGATTAAATCTGTCATCTCCATCTTCGTAGTTTGTTGAATTTATAATGCATTTTCCTCCTACAGTCTTTAATCCACTTTCCATTTTATCTGCTTCTGTTGAATCTATCATTAATGGAAGATTTATATTTGTAACTAATCTTGAGGTAATTTCTTTCATATCTTTAACTCCATCTCTTCCTACATAGTCAACATTGACATCTAGTATGTGAGCATTTTCTTTTTGCTGTTGTTTAGCAATTGATACCAAGCCGTCCCAATCATCTTCATTTAGTAATTCCCTTACTTTTTTTGATCCACTAGCATTTAAACGCTCTCCAACTATTAATATTGAGTTATCTTGTTTATATGGAACTGCGTTATATATAGAAGCTGCTGAAGGAACAAAATTTGTTTTTACAGTAGGAAGTCTTTTATTTATTTTTTTATCAACTATTTCCTCAATGATTGATGATAAATGCTTGATATGTTCAGGAGTAGTACCACAACATCCGCCAATAAGTTGAACGTTAAAATCATATATAAAGTTCATTAACTGCATTTTCAACTCCAATGGAGTTAATTTATAGTGAGCAACACCTCCTATATTTTCAGGTAATCCTGCATTAGGTATACAACTAATTGCAAAAGGTGAATTTTCAGCTAAATACTTAATATGTTCTTTCATTTGAACTGGGCCAGTTGCACAATTCAGTCCCAGAATATCAATATTGTATGGCTCTAATATTGTTAATGCAGAGGCTATATCTGACCCGACAAGCATCGTTCCTGTGGTTTCCATTGTTATGGATATCATTATTGGTAATTCAATATTCCTGTTTTTAATAACTTCTTGAGAAGCAGATAATGCTGATTTTATTTGTAAAACATCTTGGCATGTTTCAATCAATAGAAGGTCAATACCTCCGTCAATTAGACCATTTATTTGTTCTTCATATGAATCTTTAAGCTTATCAAAACTAATATGACCTAATGTTGGTAATTTTGTTGTTGGCCCAATTGATCCAGCGACAAATCTAGGAGTATTAATAGATGAAAATAAATTTGCACATTTTTTAGCTATCTGAGCTGCTTTTTTATTGATTTCATAAGCTTTATTAGAAATATTATATTCGTCTAAAACAATAGATGAAGCACCAAATGTATTGGTTTCAATTACATGACAACCTGCTTCAAGAAATGAATTATGTACTTGTTCAACAGTATTAGGAGAGGATAGGACTAAGTTTTCATTGCAACCCTCTAAATCATCTCCACCAAAATCATGTGATGATAAATTTAAATTTTGAAAAGAAGTACCTGTCCCACCATCGAAAATAATAATTGGTTTATCATCTCTATTTAAATAATTTCTAAATGAAACCATAATTTATAAGATAAAAAATAAAAATTAACTAATATCAATACGTGTTATCCAATCATCATAGTCTTGTGAACGGCCTTCCGTTATTTCGATAAGCTTATTTTTCAATTTTTTCATTATGGGACGATCATTATTAATATGTGTTGATTCTATTTGCTTTACAGGTGTAATTTTAGCTGCTGTACCAGTTAGAAATACTTCATCAGCAATAAGTAATTCTGTTTTATCAACAGGTCTTTCAATAACATTTATACCAAACGATTTCGCCAATTCAATAACACTAGCTCTAGTAATTCCTTCTAGGATGTCTTGATCAACTCCTGGAGTAATCAGTTCACCATTTCTTACTATAAATAAGTTCATTCCACTAGCTTCACTTACTTTACCACTAGAATTTAACAGCAATGCTTCGTCAAATCCTGATAAACTAGCCTCTGTTTTTGCTAATGAACTGGTAATGTAAGCACCGCTTATCTTACCTCTTAAAGGTAGAGATCTATCTTCTTGTCTTGTCCAACTACTCATCCTACAAGACACACCATCGGGAGATAAATAGTCTCCTAGTTCAATACAATAAATGAAGAAATCAGTTTCTATATTATGTAATCTTGGAGCAATACCTAAATCACTTGTATAAACAAAAGGCCTTATATAGATCGGTTTTGTAGGTTTATTTTTTTTTAATATTGTTTTTAGTGCATTAAATATATATTCTTCAGATATTTCTGTTAAAAGCAATCTTGCACTTTGAGATAACCTTTTTATGTGTTTATCTGTTCTAAATAAAAGAAATTCATCCTTATTAGATGGATTTGGAATTGCTCTCATTCCTCCAAAGGCTGCTGTTCCATAATGAAGTGCATGAGTTGCTATTGACACTTTTGCATCTTTAAAGGGTATACACTTACCTTCAAACCAGGCATATGGAAGAAATTCTTGCATATTTTATTTTAGAAATGAGTTAAAATTGTTCTAACTTACTTAAGTATTCTAAACCTAATTGTTATATATAAATGCATAGGATATTAAATATTGCTGGAAATGAAAATAATAACGTTGATTTAATTGAACATCCTAAAGCTGATTTTATATTTATCACAAGCGTAAAAGCTGATATTAATATAATTTCAGATTTAATAGAAGATAAAGAATTTCTTTTATTCCAAGATAATTTTAGAGCATTAGAAATTTCAAACCTAAATACATTCGCACAAATAGATAATTATTTTTTAAAAACAATAAATTATGCAAAAATAGTTGTTTTAAGATTGTTTGGTGATAAAGGGACATGGAGTTATGGACTTGAACAATTAATAAAATGGAAAGAAGTAAATCCTAATAAGACTCTTTTAATTCTTTCTGGAACTGATGAAGAGGATTTATCACTAAATGAATTAAGTAGCGTAGATTTAGATACTTCATTAAAAATTAGTAAACTTCTTAAGTCAGGAGGAAAGGAGAATTATCGAAGATTTCTTCATTGTTTAAGCTATCTATCATCTAATGAAACTAATATTCCACAAAAATATATCTCTAACGTCAGCTATCCAGATCCTTATCAATATGATTGGAAAAATGAAAATGGATTAAAGGTTGGAATAATTTCTTATAAATCATTGTTTTTAGCTAATGAAATTGAATTATCAAATGAATTAATATCTCAACTAAGGTGTAATGGTTTGTCACCTAAAACAGTATTTATTTCAACTTTAAAAAATTATGATGTTCAGAAGAAATTGATTAATCTTTTTAAAAAAGAAGATATAAGACTACTAATAACAACTACCTCTTTTTCTTCCTCGCTTAATAGTTCTAATGAAAATATAGATAGTAATTTAAATATCTTTAAATCACTTAATCTTCCAATCCTTCAAATACTCTCTTGTAATAAATCCAGAAATAATTGGTTGCACTCATCAACTGGAATGAATCCAACAGATTTATTAATGCAAATAATTATTCCAGAATTTGATGGACGAATTACAACAAAACCTTGTGCTTTTAAAGAGTTTATTTCTGTAAATAGAACCTTATGTAGCGAAATTACAAGTTACAAAGTTGATTTTGGAAATATTAAATGGATAACAAAACTTACAAGTAATTATCTAAGACTAAACAATTTAAATAATTTTGATAAAAAGATATCATTAGTAATTGCAAATTATCCTGTAAAAAATGGAAGAATTGGAAATGGAGTCGGTTTAAATACTCCGCAGTCTGTCCTTAATATTCTTTATTGGTTAAAAGATGAAGGATATGATCTTGGTTCTGGAGAATTACCTAAAAATTCCTCAGAACTAATTTCGTTACTTATAAAAACTAGAACAAATGATATTGAATCTCAAAATAATAAACCACTTGATTTTTTATCATTAAATGAATACTTAGAATTTTGGAACAAACTATCCCTTAAACCTAAAAATCTTATCGTTGATAGATGGGGTATTCCATCTAATTCTCAAGATTTAGAAAAACAAGGTTTTTCGATTAATGGTCTTTTATTTGGAAAAATATGTTTACTAATTCAACCTCCAAGAGGTTACGATATTGAATCTAATAAAGATATACATTCTCCAGATCTACCACCACCCCATAGATATCTAGCCCAATATTATTGGATTGAAAGTAAATTTGATTCGAATGCTATTTGTCATATAGGTAAACATGGCACTATTGAATGGTTACCAGGAAAATCTATAGGACTTAGTGATGAATGCTTCCCGAGTATTATTTGTCCACCAATTCCAAATATATATCCATTTATTGTTAATGACCCAGGAGAAGGATCGCAAGCAAAAAGGCGAACTCATGCAACAATAATTGATCATCTAACACCTCCTTTAGATAGATCTGATTTGTATGGAAAACTCTCGATTTTAGAACAATGTTTAGACGAATACTATGAGGCTAAGTTATTAAATTCTAAGCGAATAAACATTATTGAAAAATCAATATTAGAAATTATTAAAAACGATTTTAAAGATATTATATTTTTTGACGAATCAAATAAAATTCAAAAAATTGACTCATATCTATGTGAACTAAAAGAATCACAAATAAGAACTGGTCTTCACATTTTTGGAAGTAGACAAAAATTTATAAATGAAATTAATTTAATCATAAGTATTGCAAGAGTTCCAACTTCAAAACGTAGTGGAATAATACAATACATCGCTTCAAATCTTAATTTAGATTTAGATCCATGGACTAATAACTATGATCAAGTTCTTAGTGATAACGATAAAGAAATTATTAGTAATTATTCAAAAGATAATATCAATAGCTTTAGAAGAGCATTAGAATTTATAGAAAATCAAGCAAAATATTTAATTTATCATTATTTCTACAAAGACCAAATAACTCTAAATGAATTAGAAATATTAGAAAATAAAAAAATATTATTATTATTTAATGTAGATAAAAAACATAAAGATTTTTTTAATCTAATTCATAAAGAAATATTAGAACCTATAGTTAAATCGACCATAAATGAGAAGGCATCATTTATAAATGCTTTAAATGGAATATATGTAAGTAGCGGACCATCAGGAGCTCCAACACGAGGTAAAACTGAAGTTCTACCTACAGGTAAAAATTTTTTTTCTGTTGACTCCAGAGGCTTACCAACAGAATCGGCATGGATTGTTGGATGTGAATCAGCTTCTCAAATAATTGATTTATATAAACAGGATCATGGACAAGACCTTAAAAAATTAGCAATTTCTGTATGGGCGACATCTACTATGAGAAACGGAGGGGAGGATGTTTGTCAAATATTGTATTTACTAGGCGTAAAACCTATTTGGGATGGTCCTTCTAGAAGAGTCATTGATATAGAAATAATTCCTTTAAGTATTCTTAATAGACCAAGAGTTGATGTTACTTTAAGAATCTCGGGTATGTTTAGGGATGCATTTCCTCAATTAATATCTTTGGTTTACAAAGCTATAAAATTAGTTTCTCAACTTGACGAAGATAAAAAATTAAATCCAATTTCAGCATCTTATAAAGACGGAGATTCTTTAAATCGAATTTTCGGTTCTGCGCCTGGATCATATGGAGCTGGATTACAAGAACTTATATCTAATTCTAGTTGGGAAAATATAAATGATTTTGCTGATTCTTATTTAAACTGGAGTAAATGGATATATTCTGATGGAAATGAACCTATCGAAAATAAAAAAGAATTAGAAAAAGCGCTTAAAAATATTCAAGTAGTTATTCATAATCAAGATAACAGAGAACATGATATTTTGGATTCTGATGATTATTATCAATTTCAAGGAGGAATATCATCAGCAATAAATAAACTTCAAGGCAAATTTCCCGAAATATATCATGGTGATTTATCAAAATATCGTTTATCTCAAATAAATAAATTAAGCTATGAAATAAATAAGGTTGTTAGGACAAGAGTGCTTAATCCAAAATGGATTGATGGAATGAAGGAAAACGGATATAAAGGTGCCTTTGAGTTTTCTGCAACGCTCGATTATTTATATGCTTATGATGCCACAACGGAAATCGTATCTGATTGGTGTTATACCCAAATATATAATTCTTGGATATGTGATGAGAAGCTTAAAAAGTTTTTTATCGAGAATAATCCATGGGCCTTACGAGATTTATCCCAAAGATTTCTTGAGATTATTAATAGAGAAATGTGGAATGACCATACTCCAGAAATATTAGAAAATTTAAAAAAGATTGTTAATATGGCTGATGCCAAAATTGAGAAAAACGAATACTAGTTTATCTGCCCAATAATGAATATCCATGACTATCTGTTCCGCAGGTTTTAAGCATATTAAGGCTTTCTGTTATTTTATTTATCTCTGAACATACAAAATTACTTGGTTGCCATCTTTCTCTTAAATCATAATCGTACCAAACTTCAATCCCATCAACTCCCTGCTTATTAGCTTCAGGGATAAGTTTATAAAAGGGAATTCTATACCTCGCTGGATGTGCAAGAAAAGATAACCCTCCTGATAATCTGATTGCCTTTGTTACCGAATTGATGTGTAAATCATTCCCAATTGGGGACTCACCTTGAATATAAGGTGTTAGATCTGTACTTTTTATATTAATTCCTAATCCAATAACGTGAACTAAGCATCCAAGAAGTAAACAGTTTATTTCAATTCCAGAAATTAGTTTAAAAGAATCAGTTGGATATTTTTCAAGTATATTATTTTGTTCAATAAAATCATGTGCTTTAACAGTGTGATGATCTGTTATGGATATAAATTTTATTTTATTAATAAAGGCTTGATCTAATAATTGTTCTGGATCAAAGCTCCCATCACTAAATTTCGTATGACAATGAAAATTTACTAAGCCTGGACAGCTTTCTTTATTTATATTTGCTGTTATTTTTATTAAATCTTGCTTATCCATTCTTTAGAGATTCTTCATTTTTTCTTCTGATCTTTGCATATAATTGAATAGATAAAAGCATAAATATTATTAGTCCAAATACACTCCATGTCGCAATACTGGTAGGGAAATTATTTTTAAAAATAACTAATAGGACAATTACAAATAACAATAATGTAGGAAGTTCATTTAGTAATCTAAGGTTTTTAGCAGAAATATTTGAAGTACCATTCTGTAAAGAGTTCATAATTTTATAACAGTAAACATGATATATGACTAAGCCCAAAACAAAAGAAATTTTTATCTGAAGCCATTTTTCACTGAGCCATCCAGGTTGCATAATTACTAAACAGATAGCCATACTTAAAGCGAGTATCATTCCTGGAGTAGTAATAATATTGGCAAGCCTTTTTTCCATCAAGGAATATTGATCATTAAACGCAATCTTCAAATCATCTTGCATGGTTCTTGACTCTTCATGATATATAAAAAGCCTAACTAAATAAAAAAGGCCAGAAAACCATACAATTACACCAATGATGTGAAGAGACTTAAACCATAAATATGCTTCTGATGACAAATTAATAAAATATAATTCATAAACTATTACCAATATAAATACTTATTTAATAGTGAATAATTTTAAATTTATAAAAATTAATCAATATTTATAACTCATTAAAGTAATTATAAATATCATTTGCTGAATGCATACCAAGACCTTTAACTTTTGAAAGTTCTTCCCTGCTCGCAATTCTAATTGCATCAATTGAATTGAAATGCTCAAGCAAATCTTTAATACGTGAAGGTCCTAAACCTGGTATTTGGGATAATTGAGATCTATTCATTCGAGTAGATCTTTTATTTCTATGAAATGATAATGCAAATCTATGTGCTTCATCTCTTACTCTTCGAAGTAATAGAAGTCCTTTTTGATTTTGATCAGTATCAAGAGATTTTGAAAAACTTGGTATGAATATCTCTTCATTTTTTTTTGCTAAAGAACATATATTAACTTCTTCATGTAGATCTAATTGTCTTAATGCCTTCAATGCTGCATTTAATTGTCCTTTTCCGCCATCTATCATAATCAAATCTGGCCAATCTGTTAGATGATCATTTTCTAATGTACTTTTTTTCTTATCTTGTAGCGAACTAATGTCTCCACCATCAATTTTAAATTTTGACCATTTTTTAAATCTTCTGTATATAACCTCATAAATTGAGGCAAAATCATCACTATGTCCAATAAATATATTGGGATCTTTAATTTTATATTTTCTATAATTTTGTTTGGATGGAATACCATCTATAAAGACTACTTGTGATGCTACAGGATCTGTTCCTTGTATATGACTAATATCATATCCTTCAATTCTTCTCGGCTGGTTAGTTAATTCAAGTATTTGAGTCAAGTCTTCTATTGCAGATTCATTATCTTGAATTCCATTTAATATCCTCTCTAATTCTAATTTTGCATTTTTTAAAACCATTTCAACGGTTTCAAACTTTTTATTTCTTTTTGGGATAATTAACTTAACCTTTTTCTGCCTTAATTCACTTAACCATTCTTCTATTGTATTATGTTTTGGAAGATTAAATTGCAATAAAATTTCTGATGGTATTTCAACTCCTTCAACATTAATGTAATGCTCTTCTAATACTCTTTGTAGGATCTCTGTCTCATCACTATTATCAATTTTTTGAGTATATCCAATTCTTCCTATTAATTTACCAGACCTCATTTGAAAAATTTGAATACTAGAGATGTTATTTTCAGAAACAATGCCAAAAATATCTCTATTAATTGATGAGTCTGGTATCGATATTTTTTGAGATTCAGTTAATAATTTTAAACCTGAAATTTGATCTCTTATTTTAGCAGCATTTTCAAATTCTAAATCATTGGAATATTGATTCATTTTTCGTTCTAGAAAAACCTCTAGATCATCGTTCCTTCCTTGGAATATCATAGATACTTGCTTCATAGTTTTTTTATAATCTTCTGAGGATATTATTTCTTGACAAACTCCTGGACATCTCCCAATTGAATAATTTAAGCAAGTTCTATCTTTATAAACAGGACGAGGTCTTTGTCTTAACGGAAATATTTTTTTTATTATAAATAATGTTTTTCTTAATAATCCAACATCAACATAAGGTCCATAATATCTATCAAAATTATTTCTATTTCTCCTTTTTCTTGTTATAAAAATTCTTGGATATTGTTCGCTCCATGTAATGCAAAGATATGGATATTTTTTATCATCTTTTAATAGAATATTAAAATAAGGTTTATTAGTTTTAATTAAATTTGATTCTAAATTTAAAGCTTCATACTCACTATCTGTAACTATAATTTCTATTTCAGTTATTTGTCTAACCATTAGACTTAATCTGGGTGACAGTTCAGCATAATTATTAAAGTAACTACTGACCCTATTTCTTAGTGTTTTAGATTTGCCTATATAAAGTAAATTGTTATCAATATCTTTAAAAAGATAACAACCAGAGGACTTTGGTATTTCAGATAATCTTGATTTTAATAAGTCCTTATTTTTAATAAGTTTATATTCAATTTTAAAATTATATTTTTTATCTAATACTTTAGTAGAAACTTTTGTTGAAGGATTAGTCATCTATAATTTCTAACCTCCGTAGTTCCATCCCGTAGAATTTAAATTTAACGAATCAACATCATTATTTAAATAAGCAGATAAAACTTCACCTACAAAAACTGTATGATCACCATACATAACATTTCCTACAACCTTACATTCGACACCACCAACACTATCAACTAATATTGGTAAACCAAATTCTCCCAAATTAAATTCGACAGATTCAAATCTTCCTCCAAGGGCTTTTTGTGGTTTAAAAAAGACGGCTGCTAAATCCTTTTGATCACTTTTAAGAACATTTAAAGAAAACTTTCCAGTATTTTTAATTATTTCATGACTGGATCCTTCAGCTCTTACTGCCATAACAACTAGTGGAGGGGTAAAGGAACCTTGTGTAACCCAGCTAGCAGTAAAGCCATTTACTTCATTAGTCTCGTCATCTTTCACTCCGCAAATAAACAATCCATGTGGAATTTTTCTTAATAAGATTTTTTTTGCTTCAAGATTTAATGTCATAATTGATTTAACTAATATACATATTTTAACCAAATATTATTTCTAATCATAATTAAATTATGAAAATACTTTACCCAGGTACATTTGATCCTTTAACAAATGGACATCTAGATTTAATACAAAGAGCTGAAAAATTATTTGGAAATGTAGTTGTTGCTGTTCTAGAAAATACTAGTAAAAAACCAACCTTTGATCTTAATAAAAGAATACTACAAATAAAAAATGCTGTTTCTCATCTATCAAATATCAGTGTTATTTCATATGAGGGTCTCACAGTCGATTGTGCAAAAGAAGTTAACGCAAATTTAATATTAAGAGGGCTAAGAGCTATGAGTGATTTTGAATATGAACTTCAAATAGCACATACAAATAAATCTCTTAATACTGAAATAGAAACCATTTTTCTTTCTACTAATACAAACTATAGTTTTTTAAGTAGTTCCTTGGTTAAAGAGGTTGCTAAATTTGGAGGTCAAATAGATCATATGGTACCTGATTCCGTAGAAAGAGATCTAAAGAATTATTTTAAAAAAGATTAAATACATTCTTCCAATTTATATATGTTTTTTAACAGGGTAAATGTCTTATCCCTATCTATATTTTCTGAGTTTTGGATAATACTTATAACTATAGGTTTCTCATCCTTATATAGATATCCTGATAACGCAAATACATTTGATAAAGTACCTGTTTTCCCAAAAAACTTACCTTGTAATTCTGAGTTTGTAAATCTCTTGGCTAAAGTTCCTCTTACCCCAATAATTGATAGTGAAGACTGGAAGGTAGTAAAGTTTTTTGAATATTTCATCTTATTCAAAAATTCTGATATTAATTTTGTTGTCACTCTATTGTTTCTAGAAAGACCACTTGCATCTGAAAAAGTCAAATTATCAACTTTTAAACCTCTGTTTTTCAACCAATATTTTAATTTCAGATAATTATTGTCATTCCAAGAATTTGATGCATTTTTAAAAAGTGATTCTGCAGTGAAGTTATGACTTTCGGAATTAGCTAATGTTATCAACGACAATAGTGGATTAGAAGTAATTGTTTCCAATTCAATAGATGAATTCAAATAATATTTTTCAGAATTATCTACAATGTCTATATTTATTGATGCATATGGGAATTTTTTAAAAATATAATTTTCTATAGTCTTTTTTAAGTATTCAATATTTTCATATTTTCTCTCATTGCTATTTAATGCCAAGGTTGTAATAGGAGCTCCGTAATCATATTGCTTATCTATATATGTCCAACCTTTTGGCCAATAATAATTAGAATTTATTTCTAAGATATTCAGATTGATAACGTTATTATTATTAGTGATATTAGATAGTAATTTATAAATATCAGAATATTTAAGATCAGGATCTCCTTGACCTAATAAATAATATTTATCATTACCCTTTCTAAATATTGACGTTTTAAAACTTCTTGAGGGTTTGAATTTATTTAATACATATGCTGTACTAAATAACTTTAAATTTGAAGCTGGTATTCTTACTATATCATCATTATATGAACTTATAAGAACACCATTCTCATTAATAATGGATACGCTAAAAGTCTTATCAAGCGATTTAAATAATAATTCATCATACTTTATACACTTTTTGTTATTCCTAATTATTCCGGGTGAATTAAAATATATGTTATTTAATAATTTACTTTTTTGAGTATTTAATAAATTCCATATTAAAAGAGGAAAACTTAATAAGCCAAAAATTAAAATTATATAAAAATAAAATTTTCTAAAAACTTTCAAAACTATAAATTTACAAAAATAGTTTCATTATCAGGTCTCTCATCAAATTCTTTTTTAAATAAATATCTTTTATTAATTTCTTTAAAAAGTAACCAATTATTGGGATAAGAATGCATTAATGCACCATTATCAATTGGTTGAAGAAAGTAAACGTTATACCAAGTTTTTACAAAGTTTTTTCTTCTTTCTCTTATTACACTTCCTATACCAATATTTGCATCTTCAAATTTTGGATTTAAAGAATAGTGCAAACCTTTAAAGTTTTCACACATTGGTTCGAATGTATCAAAATCGTAAGGTTGAGGAAGTATCGATATCAAGATTGATTCATCTTGATCGACATAAATGGATTCATTAAAACCTTTAAATGTAAAAATATTTTCTTTAATATCTGGATAATCCCTCTGAGCCAAAGCTACAGCACCTGGATCAGAATAAGTAATAAAAACATTTTTTTTTATTTTTTTATTATTATAATAATTTGCAAGAATCTTATAAATAGTTATACCTATTTTATTAAATTTTAATCCCTCGAAATTAAATTCAACAGTAAATCGAAAACATGATAGTTTTAAACTAGAGATTATTGAATTTTCAAGATTTTTTAAGGCATCATTAAGATCCTTAGGTAACACATAAGTAGTATTCATTAGAATTTTTTTATACAAATTTGAATAAGTTTAAATAATCTATCTATATCAGACTTCTTATTCATAGATCCTAAACTAACACGAATATTTGAATAAAGTTGATTACTATCATATCCCATATTTTCAAGAGTAAGACTATGTTTTCCTGAGGAGCTAGAACATGCACTACCACTACTTATAGCTACATTATTATCAGACATATAATTAATAATTTTATAAGCTTTTATTGGTTCTAATTTCTTATTAAATAAAAGAAATGATATGTGATTTGGAAGTCTTTCAGTACTACTACCTGTAATTTTAATATTTGGATTATTAGTTATTTTATTTATAAAATATTTTCTAAGCAGTACTTTTTTATTATTTTCGAACTCGGCATTATAAGAATTGAATTTAATTCTTCCCTTAATATTTTTTATTGACTGATACATTCCGGCTATTAATGGCAAAGGAGTTGTTCCTTGTCTTATTGAATATTCTTGAGAAAGTGATATATCATTATTTTTTAATAACAATCTAGATTTTGAATTCGTCAATAGCAATCCTATGCCTTTAGGACCTCCAAATTTATGTGCGGATAAACTTAATAGATCACAGTTAAGTTCTTTCCAATTAAAAATACCGTTACTTAATATCTGTGTCCCATCGATATGAAATAAAATATCTAATTCCTTGCATTTAGTTCCAACTAATTGGACAGGTTGTAAAGTGCCTACTTCACTCTGACCCCAAATTAGCGAAACAAGATTTGTGTTATTTTTAATTACTTCATTAATGTTTGATATATTTATAATCCCATCCCTATTAACTGGCCATTTATAGATTTCCCACCCTTTTCTTTTTAGCTTATTTGCTGAAATTATTGTGGCTTGATGTTCAACATTAGAGATAACAACTCTTCCATACTTATATTTATCACTAAGATTACTAAATACTAATGATGTCGATTCTGAAGAGCCTGATGTGAAAACAATATCTTCTGTATTTGCATTTAATATCTTTGCTATTTTAAGTCTTATTTTCTCTAAGTATGTCGCACATCTAATTCCATATTTATAAGTTGAGGATGAATTACTCCAATAGTTTTTGTATGTAGAATTTATTTTATTTAATACATTCTTAGATAATGGAGTAGTAGATGCATTATCAAGATAAATATACTTATTGTCCATCTATTTTAGAATATATGTTCCAGAAAAAACTTTTTTTGCATTACCAGTCATCAAAATTTCATCTTCTGATCTAGACCAATTAATTATAAGATTACCTCCTGGTAGATTTATTACTGTTTTTGAATTACATAAACCTAGTTTGTATGCTGCCACATGTACAGCACAAGCTCCTGTTCCACAAGCTAATGTTGCTCCTGCTCCTCTTTCCCATACAAGTACTTTAATATTATCTCTATTTATTATTTGGGAAAAATGAACATTTGTTTTTTCAGGAAATAATTCATGTTTTTCAAATACTGGACCTAATAGTGAAAGTGATATTTTAGTGATATCTTGAAGAAAAAATATCAAATGTGGATTTCCCATCCCCACGGCATATCCTTGTTGTTCAAAATTCGTTTCTTTAAAGAGGCATGAAGGAATTGAATTGATTTTTGTATCTATTTTTGTTGGAATAGATTTAGTTTCTAATATTGGCTTTCCCATTTTTACAGTAATTTCGCCATTATTATATTGAGCAATTTTTATACCAGCTTTTGTTTCGATCCTATATTCAGAAACGCTATAAGAACCTTTATTGGAATTGTGTAGATATTGAACTAAACACCTGATACCATTTCCACACATTTGAGCCTCCGAACCATCTGAATTATAGATAATCATCTTTGCGTAATTATTTCTATCAGGTTCCAATATGAAAATTACGCCATCACCACCTATACCGAATTGTCGATCACATAAATTTTTTATATCGATTGTTTTATCAGATAGAAATTTTTTGTAAATATTACTATTTCTGGAATCAATTATTATAAAATCGTTGCCATTACCATGATATTTTTCGAATATTATATTGTTCATTTAAAAATATATATCTAATAAATTTTAATTATAAAATAAAGCTTTTAACAATCTATTTCTTTTTATAGAATCAATATTAAAATAATATTTTACTAAATCTAAAATAAGTGATTACTTCTGAAAATACAGATAACAGAGCAACTAATTTATATAAACCATCTGATATAGAGGGTAAATGGCAGAAAATCTGGGAAGACGACAACTTATATAATACAGATGAGCAAGCAAGTAATAAGGAAAAATTTTATGCCTTATCCATGTTTCCCTACCCTTCAGGAAACCTTCATATGGGTCATGTGCGCAATTATGTAATAACAGACTTAATTGCACGATTTCAAAGATTTCAGGGCAAAGTAGTGTTACATCCGATGGGTTGGGACGCATTTGGTTTACCTGCTGAGAACGCGGCGATAGAAAGAGGAATAAATCCTGATAAGTGGACTAAACAAAATATCGCTCATATGAAATCACAATTAAAATTATTAGGTCTTTCTGTTGATTGGGATAGAGAATTTGCCACTTGTGATGAAAATTATTACGTATGGACGCAATTTTTATTTTTGGAATTACATAAAGCTGGACTTGTTTATCAAAAGGAGTCTGAGGTAAATTGGGATCCGATTGATAATACTGTTTTAGCTAATGAGCAGGTTGATTCAGAAGGCAAATCCTGGAGATCTGGAGCGATAGTTGAAAAGAAACTTTTAACTCAATGGTTTTTAAAAATTACTGATTATGCAGAAGAGTTATTGCAAGATTTAGAAAAATTAAATGAGTGGCCTGAAAGAGTTAAGATAATGCAAGAAAATTGGATTGGTAAATCAATAGGTACAAATATAAATTTTAAAATAAAAGAATTTAAAAAGGAAAAAATACAAGTATTCACAACAAGACCTGATACTTTATTTGGGGTAACTTATTTAGCAATATCAGTTAATCATCCTTTAATTAAAAATATATCTGATAATAAAATTTTAAGTAAACTAGAAAATTTAAAAATCTATTTACAAGAAAGTAAAGATAAAGATCAAAAGAAAATTGGTATTCCAACAAATTTTATAGCTATAAATCCGGTAAATTCAAAGGAAATTCCTATCTGGATAGCAAGTTATGTTCTTGATGAATATGGAACTGGAGCTGTTATGGGGGTCCCAGCACATGATGAAAGGGATTTTGAATTTGCCAAAATTAATTCAATTGATATTAAACAAGTAATTATTAAGGATAAAGATAAAAGTACCAGCGAATTAACTAATGCTTTTACGGATAATGGTTTTTTAATTAACTCAAATAATTTTGATGGCTTAAATAATAGTGATGCCAAAAAACATATTTCAGAACATGGTGAACGAAATGGATGGGCTGAAAATAAAATTCAATTTCGTTTGAGAGATTGGTTAATTTCTAGGCAAAGATATTGGGGATGTCCAATTCCAATTATTAAGTGTACTAATTGTGGTTCTGTTCCAGTAAATAAGAAGGATATTCCGGTTAAATTACCAAATGAGATTAAAATATCCTCTAATAAAATTAATTCTCTAGGTAGTAATAAAAGTTGGATTAATACGACATGTCCAAAATGCGGTAATTTGGCGAGTAGAGAAACGGATACTATGGACACCTTCATGTGTTCATCATGGTATTTTTTAAGATATCCTTCAACCAAATCTTTAACAAAGCCATTCGAAAAAGAAAAAATTAATAAATGGTTACCTGTTGATCAATATGTTGGAGGTGTAGAGCATGCGATTTTACATTTGCTTTATGCAAGATTTCTTACCAAAGCTCTAAGGGACAATAATCTTTTTGATATTGATGAACCATTTAAGAGGCTCTTGACACAAGGTATGGTTCAATCTGCAGCTTATAAAAATTCAATAACAGGAAAATATATCTCTCCAACTGATATTAAAGATATAACTAATCCAAAAGATCCAAATGACAATTCAAAGCTTGAAGTCCTTTTTGAAAAAATGTCAAAATCTAAATATAACGGTATAGACCCTGAATCTGTAATAAAAAAATATGGAGCAGATACAGCAAGAATGTTTATTTTATTTAAAGCCCCTCCTGAAAAAGACCTCGAATGGGGAGATTCTGATGTAGAAGGTCAATATAGATTTCTATGCAGAATATGGAAACTTTTTTTAGATTACAGTAATAATGATATTTCCCATGAAGCAAATAAACTTAAAAAAGAAAATGAAAGCTCATTATTAAAGTCTATAAATATTGCTATAAAAGAAATTTCTAATGATATAAAAAAAAATCAATTTAATACAGCAATATCAGAATTAATGAAGTTTTATAATTCCATATCCTCGAACTTAAATCATGTAAATAAAGACTTAAGAAGAGAAGCTCTTATGAAATTTTGTATATTATTAGCGCCATTTGCTCCTCATATTTCCGATGAAATCTGGCATTTAATTGGCAATTCAAAATCAGTTCACTTAGAACAATGGCCAGTATTCGATGAAGATGCTCTAAAGGAAAATAGCTATGAGTTAGTAATACAAATAAATGGAAAAGTTAGAGATAAAATGAATGTAAAAATTAATATTTCTGATGATGAAATTAAGGAAAA
>QCTC01000017.1 GCA_003211315.1 Prochlorococcus sp. AG-670-O17
AAGTTGATTTGGATCTATCTGATAAAGAATCCCAATACTTAATGTTTTCCTTTAACTCCTTCATTTTCCCTTTAAATCTGAATTGTGATTTGCTTTTATAAAAAAGCCATAAAGCTTCTGCATTGGGATTTAATTTTAATTGAGCAACTTTTTCACTGCGACTATCAGTAAAAATAAGGATTGAACTTTCAGTTTGCCATCCTCTAAAAACTACCGTACGTAATCTAGGTTCGTTATTCCCGTTAATAGTACAAAGCTGAAACCACCTACTTGAGGGTAATTTACCTTCTTTTTTTCTTGCGGCCTTTAACTCCTGCCTCCATATTGGAATTTTAATTTCCTTCATTAAATTTGGGTAAAAGTAAACCACTTATTCGCTTATATTCCGCAAATGAAGCATATTTTGTAAGTGATTTGTCCTTTTTTAGCATTCTTGGTAGAAAGACTCCAAAGAAAAATAAAGCAAGAATAGCAAAAGGTATAAAACTCACAGAAAGGATGGCAAATGATAAATAAATTAGTATTTCACCAAGGTAATTTGTATTTCTTATATTTTTGAAAAATCCATCTTTAATAAGTTCTTTTTTGATTTTAAGAGTGAAATATTTTTGAGCATCACTTGCAAAATGGAGAAAAACACCAATTATATTTATTGAAATAGAAGCAGCAATTATGGGATATGAAACTGATTTTTGGGAGGAAATGAGAATAAATGGGGCTATCCAGTAACTACCAAGAAAAATAAACCCGGTAATTGAAGTGATTAGATTTATTTTTTCTTTAAAGTATGGATCTGGAAATATTTTTTCTTTTAACAACCAAAGTATTCCATAAGTTCCATGCAAAGATAAATAAACCCATGCAGCAATTGAATAATTTTTATAAAACATCATTAAACCTGCTACAACAAACACAGTTAAACCTTTGTGCAGGTTAATTATTTGATTAAGTTTCATTTTCTAATTAATCTAAAAAACGAAAGTATTATTTGTGGATCTTCTAGCATTCATCAATAATCTAATGGGCGATACTGGATTCGAACCAGTGACCACTACCTTGTCGAGGTAATGCTCTACCGCTGAGCTAATCGCCCTTTTGAAAAAGTTAAATATTTAACCTCCCTATATGAAAATAGCAGCTCAAGGATTCATTTTCTAAGCAACTTAATTTTCCATCTTTCTCTTTTGGTTATTTCTAGATCTAGAATTTCAATAAACCCTTTGTTATCAAGTTGAAGTTTGTCACCAACTTTCAAACTAATAGTACCTTTCTTTACTGTCTTACCATTTAGTTTAAGCATTCCAGTTTCTATCCTTTCCAAAATTTTGTTCCTAGAGATCCGGAAACCTGCAGAAGCTATTGCATCTATCCTTGTTGAAGCCTCTACCGTATTAATTATTTTTTTTGATCTCCCAACAGGTATTTGTAATTCATCTAAACCAACTATTTTTATTTTTACTTTTACATCCCTTAGGGTGAAAATCTTTTCATTTAAGAATTCAATTTTTGAATCGTCGATTATTCCTTGAGCTCCTCTATCTCCTGTGGTCCAAATATCACCAATTCTTTCTTCCCTCAATCCATTATCCACTAATAAGGATCTAAAATCGTCCTGAGTTGCGTTGTCAAATAAAAAATTACCATTAATTTGAATACCTTTCCCAGGGAAATCTTTAATTAGTTCATTTTTCTCTGGGATATTATCTTCTCTAAAACATGCAATCTTGGATCTTTGGGCTGAGTTATATCCTCCAAAAACAAAAAATTTAAAATCATTTAAATTTTCAAATTCTTTCAAAATTTCTTCACACACAAATGTTGAATTAAACCCGGTCCAATATGTTTGCCAATGTTTTAAAGATAAATTAGAAATATTTATTAATTCCTCAATTTCTTTTTTGTAATTTGAATTTATTAATAATTCCTTCAAGTCAATCATTTAGCCTTCTAAAAAAATTATGTCTCTAGGGTCTGATTGTTTTATTAAAGCCCAGGGTAATTCAGTTCCTATTTGATTTTCTAGAAGAACCAGCCATTTACCTTCTTTATTGAAATCAATAATAGATCTCAACTCTTTATTTCTATTAACGTTAATACTTGCTGAAGATACAATGCTACCTAAATATCCTGAGCCCATACCCAAAAGACCCCCCATGAAAGATTCCCCTATATTGTTTAATCCAAGGAAGCTAAAAGTGGATAAGTTTGTCATATTAGAAAATGCTATGCCTGCTATAAAACCAAATGGCATTAGCCAGTTACGCATATTTTTCTGTCTTATTTTTCTATCAAGTTTTGGATTTAGGATTCTTATGTTTTCAATTTCTTCAGATTTAAAGAAGCTGTTTGTGGATAAATTTAATAATTGTTGTTGATCAGGAGTTGTTTTTTCTTTAGATGGCAAAATTAATAAACATTCCGTTAGAAATATTGATTTGTCCTTAAAAACATTTAATAGATCAAGGCATTTTTCTAACTCATTAAATATCACTATACTTTTAGTCAATTTTTATTCCTCAAATGTTGGTTTGTTGATTCAAATTAATAAAACAAGATATCTCTACTATAGATTAAGTTAAAGTAAAAAAATTAAAGAACAACTCTTTAAATGACAAAAGTTTTAATTACAGACCCAATTGATCAAACGGGAATTGATATTCTTTCCCAAGTCGCTCAAGTTGATCAGAAGATAGGAATCTCGAACTCTGAATTGGCATCTATTATCCATGATTATGATGCTCTTATGATACGCTCTGGGACTCAAGTTACAGGAGATATTATTAATTCTTCTAGGAAACTAAGAATAATTGGAAGAGCTGGGGTTGGTGTAGATAATGTGGATGTTAAGGCGGCTACTCAAAAGGGGGTACTCGTTGTTAATTCTCCGGGAGGGAATACTATAGCTGCTGCCGAGCATACAATTGCAATGATGTTGGCATTATCAAGAAATATACCAATTGCAAATAGTAGTACTTTTTTGGGTAAATGGGAAAGAAAAAAATTTGTTGGTAATGAGTTGTTTAAGAAAAAGCTAGGTGTTGTAGGTTTAGGAAAAATAGGAACTCATGTCGCAAAAGTTGCCAACGCTCTTGGAATGGATGTTTATGGATATGATCCATTTGTTTCCTCAGAAAGAGCACAACAATTACAGGTCAGATTGTCCGAATTAAAAACATTGTTTGAGGAATCAGATTATGTAACTTTACATTTGCCGAGGACTTCAGAAACAGAAAACCTAGTAAATATGAAGGTGCTTAAAAGTATGAAAAAAAATGCAAAATTAATAAACTGTGCGCGTGGGGGAATAATTGACGAAGAAGCTTTAGCTGAGGCACTTAATAATTCATTGATAGGAGGAGCAGCTATTGATGTGTTTGCTAAAGAGCCATTAGACTCCAATTCACCACTACTTAAAGTTGATAAAAATTTAATCCTTACACCTCATTTAGGAGCATCAACTAGGGAAGCTCAAGAGAATGTTGCCGTAGATGTTGCTGAACAAATAAGAGATGTTCTTTTGGGCCTTTCTGCAAGAACAGCAGTAAATATACCAGGGTTGAGTCCTGATATTATGGACAGCCTTAAACCTCATTTACAATTGGCTGAAACAATGGGCCTACTAATAAGTCAACTTTCTGGAGGGCAAATGCAAAAGTTAGAGGTAAGGCTTCAAGGTGAATTCGTGCAACATCCATCTCAGCCTTTAATCATAGCTAGTTTAAAAGGTCTATTAAGTAAGGCTCTTGGTGATCGAATAAATTATGTTAATGCTTCTCTTGAAGCAGAATCTAGAGGGATCTCTGTCTTTGAAAGTAAAGATGAGGCTAGACCGGAATTTGCTAGCGGGTCACTTCAGTTAACTACATTTGGAGACAATGGAGAGCATAGTGTTGCAGGAAGCATATTTGCTGATGGCGAATTGAGAATAATTAGCATTGATCAATATCCAGTGAATGTCTCACCAAGTAGATTTATGCTTATAACCAGGCATAGAGATATGCCGGGTATTATTGGAAAGTTAGGTTCCCTTTTAGGAGATCACAATGTCAATATTGCTTCAATGCAAGTTGGTAGAAAGATTGTAAGAGGTGAGGCTGTTATGGTTTTAAGTATTGATGATCCAATTCCCACAAATTTGCTTGAATCAATTCTTAAAGTTGAGGGTATTACAAGTTCCGATCCAGTAACTTTATAAACAATTTGAATAGTTAATGGAAATAAATAATTGGTATAAACTTTCTTTTGAAATAGAAACGAATTTAGAAGAAATTATTATTTGGAAATTAAATGATTTAGGTATTTTTAGTTTTGCATTTGAAATTTCATTAAATATTAAAACCAATAAAAAAGTAATAATTTGGCTTCCAACTTTAAATTGGCCGGAGAGTCTAAGAATTAAACTTGAAAGAAATATTGGAGAGGTTTTAGATAAAAATAATTATCAAACTAATTATTTTGAGTGGAATGTTATTGAGCAGGAAGATTGGGTATCAACTTGGAAAAAATATTGGGGACCAGAACCCATAGGGGATAACACACTTGTATTACCTTGTTGGCTTGATTTGCCAATGAAATATAAGAATAGAAAAGTTATAAAAATTGATCCTGGAGCAGCTTTTGGGACTGGAAGTCATCCCACAACATCTCTTTGCCTAGAAAAATTAGAAAAAATTTCTTTATCTGGTAATAAAATATTAGATATAGGTTCAGGTAGTGGAATTTTAAGTGTTGCGGTTAAATTATTTGGTGCAAGTGAGGTTTGTGCTATTGATAATGACTACCTTGCAATAAATTCGACTAAGTCTAATTTTCGACTAAATTTCGGCAGCTTAGATAATTTAAAAACGTATTTAGGACCATTTGATGATTTGGTTTCAAAATATTCTTTAAATAATTTTGATTATATCTTATGTAATATTCTTGCAGACGTGATAAAAGGCATAATCCCTGAAATAAGTCACTGCCTAAAAAAAGATGGAGAAGTAATATTAAGTGGAATTCTGAATTCACAAAAAGATGAAATTTTTAATTTATTGGATGATAGTAATTTTCAAATAAATGATGTATCTTCTAAGAAAGATTGGGTGTGCATTACAGCACAAAAAATCCTCTAATCTTCTAGTTACATAAGTTTTTCTAATGTAACCTCCTTTTCACATTGCATTGTTTCATTTTTTACACCCTTTACACACAAATGCTTACAAACAATGTTAAAAAAGTAGTAACGGTATTTTTTACCATTAATTTTTTATTTAAATGGCTTCTTACAAAGTTACACTTATCAGCGAAAGTGAAGGTCTCAATTCTACTATTGAAGTACCCGATGATCAGTACATATTAGATGCTGCTGAAGAGCAAGGCGTTGATCTACCATATTCTTGTAGAGCAGGAGCTTGTTCTACTTGTGCAGGAAAAATCACATCTGGGACTGTTGATCAATCTGACCAAAGTTTCTTAGATGATGATCAATTAGAAGCTGGTTTTGTGCTTACTTGTGTTGCATACCCATCTTCAGATGTAACAATTACTACTCATGCTGAGGAAGAGCTTTACTAATTTATAAAAAACAACTCTATTTGGTTGTTTTTTTAAATTTTTTCTGCCACTCTCATATGAGGTGGCTTTTTTTATGCGATAAATGAATAAATTTGAATTTTTTAAAACTGATACTATTCAATCAAGTTACGGTGGCCAATTCAGCTATAAAGTGATTGGTCCCTGTTGTAGGTTATATGACAGAGAAGAGTTACCTTGGCCTTGTTCTAGGCTCGCCTGGCGCAGTAAAGAGCCCAGCTGGAGAAGGATAGGTTCTAGATTTGTCGCAGATATGGCCTCAAAAAAATGTCCATCATATTCGGTTCAAATTTTAGAGCCAGGATCAAAACCTGTAGAAACTGTAATTACTCTCTTCTCAAAGAAGTTTTCTTCAGAAATTCAAGAATGGTGGTACAGCAAAAAACCAGGTTCAAAAGAACCTGGTAATGTGTTGCCAGATAGTATTTAAAGTATTTTTTTAAGCTTTTGGTTTTGGTGGCATATAACCTTTTAGGCCTGAGCATTCAAGACTATCAACTGTATCTACTCCAGTTACAGAGTTAGTCCCTTTTGCTCTTTCACATAATGATTTCCTCTGAGAAAGATCAAGATTGGCATCAGTAAAGTCTGTTCCATCTATGGTTGCCCCATCAAAAACACTTTTCATTAGCTCGCCATTTGTAAGATTTGCATCTGAAAAATCAGCATTATCAAAACGTACAGCATATGCAATAAGATCTTTCATGTTGGCGCCTTTGAAACTAGAATTCTTTGCAGTTGTTACGCTCATATATGCCCCTTGAAGGTTGGCTTCACCTAAATCTTGGTTAGACAAATCATATTTCACATATTCATTATTTTGAAGATCTGCACCATGAAGATCTTCTTTCAATCCATCTACTGATGAAGGATCACTAGGGTAAAGTGCATTCGCTGATATTGGGTTAATAAGTAAACCAATGATCAATGGAAGAAAAATAAGAAGTCTTTTGAAAGACTTGTTCAGTGATGAAAAAATAGAAATCATTTCGATCGACATCAAATAAAAAAAAACCTTATGACTATTATTTCATGGGTTGGTCATTTACAAACCTACTGCTCACGAACTGTTGCAGTTTATTTGATATTTGCGGTTAAAAAATCTTTTGCTAGGAAAGTGTTGGGGAATATTTTTTGAGCTTCTCTAAGCAAATCTATTGGCTTGATTGAACTTCTTTGAGTATATCTTGGACTTAAATGGGTGATAATTAGTTTTTTTGAATTAGACAATAGTGCAGTTTTTGCAGCCATTATTGTAGTCGAATGTAATTTTTCATAAGCCATTTTTTCATCTTCTTTGGAAAATGTAGATTCATGGACTAACAAATCGGCATTTTTGGATAGATTTACTGCTGATTCGCTAAAAACCGTATCTGTACAATAAACAAAACTTCCACCTTTTCTTGGGGGACCACAAAACTCTTTCCCATTAATAGATCTCCCATCTTTCAATGCAACTGTTTTCCCTGATTGTAATTCTGAATATATGGGTCCAGGAGGAATTTTAAAATCTTTGGCTTTTTTGATATCGAATATTCCTGGCTTATCTTTTTCGCTTACACGATAACCATAGGCAGGTAGTCTATGTTTGAGGCAGGCACAACGAACTTCTATTTTATCGCTTTCAAATAAAACTTTATTTACTGAGGCAAAATCTTCAACTTCTATAAAACGCAAAGGGAATGACAATTTGCAATAGCTATTATTAAGTGCCGAAATTACAAAGTTTCTTAACTCTGATGGACCATAAATTTCAATACCATTACTATTCCCCGATAACCCTAATGTAGCCAAAAGGCCTGGTAAACCATAAATATGATCACCATGCATATGAGTAATAAATATCTTTTTAATTTGTGAAGACTTAATATTACTCTTCATAAGTTGATGCTGTGTCCCTTCTCCGCAATCAAAAAGCCATACTTCAGCCGTTTGAGATAATTTAAGGGCTAAGGAAGAAACATTTCTTGTTAATGTTGGCACCCCAGAGCTTGTTCCCAAGAAAGTGATGTTCACTTTTGATGTTATTTTTATTTTATATATGGATTAAATCTAGACTTTTAGTCAGACTTAGGCAAATGCAAAATTTGTTTTTCAAACATAGTGGGTTTTAAAATTATAAAAAATTCTCATAAATTTTATTTAATAGGGATAATAATTTTTTGTGTTTTCCAAAATCACTCTTTATCTGCTGCTAAAGAGCCCTTGATAAGGGTACTAATATCAAAAAACAGAAATTTAAGGATTAGATCTGATAAGTCAATTCCATTAATTATCAAAGGACAAAAATTCTCAAATAAAAAAATTAAAGGTTTAACTCTAAAAAAGGAGAGTAATAAGACGATAATATTTTTTGATAAGAATAAACAAAAAATTTATGATTTAAAAAATAAAGCAAAACTCGTAGTTAAATCTTCAGATGGAAGAGGTATTTGGGTTGGTCAGAAAAGATATTCAGGGATATTAAATCTATTTGTTCTTGATTCACAGATATTAGTAATTAATATCCTTGGCATTGAGAAGTATTTGAGTAGCGTTGTTGGCTCAGAAATGCCAGCTAAATGGCCTTTGGAGGCATTAAAAGCTCAGGCTATCGCTTCAAGAACTTATGCTTTAAAAAAGAAAGGAAATCCACTTTATGACATTGATTCAACTCAGAACAATCAAGTTTATAATGGTTTAGAATCGAGAACCTATAAAACTTCAAGGGCAGTAAGAAGTACAAGATCATTAGTTTTGACGTATAAAAATAAACTGATTAGTGCGTTATTTCATAGTAGTTCTGGGGGCATGACAGAAAGTAGTCAAGATGTCTGGAAGAATGAATATCCTTATTTATCTAGTGTTAAAGATTTTGATAAAAATAATCCAAAACTCAGATGGCAGAAAAAATTCTCAAGTGATGAATTACAAAAATTATTCCCTAAAATTGGAGGAATACAAAAAATTGAGATTTTGAATATAACTAATACAGGGAGAGTAAAAAATTTGAAAATTTTTGGAAAATATGGTTCTGATCAAATATCAGGAGTTGATATTAGAAAAAGAATGAATCTGAAAAGTACTTTTATAAGGTTTAAATTCATTGAAGATAAAAAATTTATTTCCGATAATGATAATTCCAATATTCCAATTGAAAAAAATTTAATAGTTTTAGGTAAAGGATCTGGTCATGGTGTAGGGATGAGCCAATGGGGTGCAAGATATATGGCTTCCAAAGGTCAGAAAGCAGAAAGAATATTAAAACATTTTTATAAGGGTGTAAGAATTAAACCATTTAGCAAAAATTACTTATAAAAATTATTTTGCATTAAGAACTAATTTGGGATGTAATGTAGTTTTTTCTTTATTAATAAAACCCATTCCTAAAAGGATTTTGTTATTGTCAATAATTTTTATTGGTTTTTTGTAATTAAAAGAGCACCTTTTAACAAAATTATTAGCATCAAATTTAATTATTCTTCCTGTTTGCCAAAAGTTAATTTCTTCTTGATTTGTTAAAACTAGTGTTGAAATATGATCAAGAGCAGAAATTGTGGGAATAATAAAATGTGCATTTTTGTGATTTAGATCACTTAGATCAGATATCTTTATAGAATTTTTCTCATGGAATCCACAAGCCGAAATCCTTTTAAGTTTCAAAAGACAACCCTCAGAATCTAAGATCCCGCCCAAATCTCTAGCTATGGATCTTATATAAGTTCCTGAGGAACAAGACACTTTTATTTCTAATATTCCATTTATTTGCTCCCATTTATTTAGAACTAATTCTTCTATTTCTACCTCTTTTGGTTTTAATTCAAATTCCTCATTTTTTAAAGCTTTTTTGTATGCTCTTTCTCCATTAACGTGAACACTAGATACTTTGGGAGGTACTTGTTGGATAATACCTCTGAAGTTATTTAAATATTTATCTAATTGCTTATGGCTCATAACAGGCCAATCTTTTTTGTTAAGAATTTCGCCTTGCATATCATCAGTTTTTGTTCTTATGCCTAATTGGATTTGGGCAATATAGGTTTTGCCTTGTGGTAAATATTGAATAAATCTTGTAGCACTGCCTATCGCAATTGGTAAAGTACCTGTTACATCGGGATCTAAAGTACCTGTGTGACCAACTTTTTTGGTACCTAATAATTTCCTTATTTGTTTAACGCAATCATGAGAGGTAAATCCTTTCTCTTTATTTATTGCTATAAATCCATCTTTAATTTCCATTTTAATATTAAGATTCCTATGAGAACTATTTCTTACTATTTTATTATTTTTAAATAAGGAATTATTAAAGTAAGAAATTGAAAAAAGATGATTTCATAATAAAAGAATTTGTAGATGATGCTTTTGATTTGAAATCACACTTAATGGAATTCTTGTCAATCGAGCAGGGTGATTTAGATGGGTTCCTCGAAAACGCAAAGATGGATTTAGCCAGTCTTCATCCCGGGGGTAGTTTAAGTGAGGCTGAAGACTTTTATAAAGAAATTGTTGGAGATAAGCATTTGGCAGATTTGGCCGCCTGGCATATTTCAAGTAAGGATTATATTGCTGACACTTTAAAACTTCAGCAGAGATTTTCAAGAAATTTGGTCTTAGATTTTGGTGGAGGGATTGGTACTCATGCTTTAGCTAATGCAATGTCTCCAAAGGTTGAGCATGTTTTTTTCGTTGATATTAATAAAACAAATAGAGATTTTGTTGAATATAGGTCTAAAAAACTTGGTGTGGGTAATAAACTCACTTTTTGTAAAACAATTCAGGAAACAAAAATATCTAGATTTGATACGATCGTATGCCTTGATGTATTAGAGCATTTATCTGATCCGGCTTTTCATCTTGATACCTTTCATAAAATTATGGGCCCTAACTCAATTGGATTATTTAATTGGTACTTTTATAAAGGGGAAAATAATGAATATCCCTTTCACGTTGATGATGAGCAAATTATTGAACAATTTTTTAAGACTCTACAATTAAAATTTGTAGAAGTTTTTCATCCTATTCTTATTACGACAAGATCTTATAAAAAGAATTAAAGAACTACATTTACTCTTTTTCTGTTTCTTAAATTCCTTTTGATACTGTCAAAGCTTACAGTTCCTTCTTTTAGGGCGAAAAGTGTATCATCCTTACCTTTCCCAACGTTAATTCCTGGTAAAAAAGAAGTACCTCTTTGACGGATTATGATAGACCCTGCTAATACTTTTTCTCCTCCATAAGCTTTAACACCGAGTCTTTTAGAATTTGAATCTCTTCCATTTCTGGTTGATCCGGTACCTTTTTTATGTGCCATTAGTAAAAATTAGTTTTCAGGATTTGGGGACTTTGGGCTAGTACTCTTTTTTTTAACTTCAGTTTTTGAAGATGTTTTGGCAGTACTTTTTGCAATTGATATAGATTTTACCATAACTCTTGTGAGTTCTTGTCTGTGACCCATTTTTCTACGTGTCTTTTTTTTAGGACGCATTTTATATACGATTATTTTTTTATCTCTCTTATGAGAAACCACTTCTAGTTCAATTTTTGCATTTTTTACGTAAGGCTGACCAAGAGAGATATTATCTTTATCTTTTATTAGGAGAATTTTATCTATTGTAATTTTGTCTTTTTCTTTAGCATTTAACCTATCAATATCATAATATTTATCAACTTCAAACCAGAATTGTTGGCCTGATGTCTCAGCTATTGCATACAAATTATCATTTTTTGTAGAGCTGTCAGAAGGTTTTTTTGAAGAAGTCATATAATTAGGACGCCAAGAGGCTCAAATGTATTTATTTGATTAAGCCTATTCAGCAGTCAAGAATGTTTGTTTATTTTCTTATTTTATAGTGTAATTAGTCAAGGTTTATTATTAAAATCTTTCATTAAACTTGAGGTATTAAAAAATGGCGGCAAGAAAAACATATATTCTAAAACTTTACGTAGCAGGAAATACTCCTAATTCAATGAGGGCTTTGAACACTCTTAAAGAAATTCTCGAAAATGAATTTAAAGGAGTTTATGCTTTAAAAGTAATAGATGTTCTTAAACAACCTCAACTTGCTGAAGAAGATAAGATCTTGGCCACGCCAACTCTTTCCAAGATTTTACCTCCACCTGTTAGACGAATAATTGGTGATTTATCAGATAGAGAAAAAGTTTTAATTGGATTAGATTTATTTTTTGATGAATTATCTGAGAGTGAATATAATGGAGGTACAAAAAATTAATAAAAACTTTTATAATTAAAAAATATAATAATAGCTAAAGAATAATTCCTAGATCAAAATCCATGAAAGATAAAAAAATTAGTAAATCAATTAAAATGCAAGTCCAGAAAATACCAACTGGAATAGAGGGTTTTGATGATGTATGTAGGGGAGGCTTGCCTGCTTCGAGAAGTACTCTTGTCAGTGGTACCTCTGGAACTGGTAAAACAGTTTTTTCTCTACAATATTTACATCATGGGATTTGTAATTTTGATGAGCCAGGAATTTTTATTACCTTTGAAGAATCACCTTTAGATATAATTAGAAATGCTGCTAGCTTTGGTTGGGATTTACAGAAATTAATTGATCAAAATAAACTTTTTATTTTGGACGCTTCGCCTGATCCTGACGGTCAAGATGTTGCGGGAAATTTTGATCTTTCAGGTTTGATTGAAAGGATTAGTTATGCGATTAGAAAATATAAAGCTAAAAGAGTCGCGATAGATTCAATAACCGCTGTGTTTCAGCAATATGATGCTATTTATGTTGTTAGAAGAGAGATTTTTAGACTTATTGCGAGATTAAAAGAAATAGGAGTTACAACTGTAATGACGACAGAAAGAGTGGACGATTATGGCCCAATAGCTCGTTATGGCGTTGAGGAATTTGTCTCTGATAATGTCGTACTACTTAGAAATGTTCTTGAGGCAGAGAAAAGAAGAAGAACTTTAGAAGTTTTAAAGTTGAGAGGCACAGTACATATGAAAGGAGAATTTCCCTTCACAATGGGAGATGATGGCATAATTGTTTTTGCATTGGGGGCGATGAGATTAACGCAAAGATCATCAAATATAAGAATAAGTTCAGGAGTTAAAGATCTTGATGAAATGTGTGGTGGTGGTTATTTTCAGGATTCAATAATTCTGGCAACTGGTGCAACTGGTACAGGTAAAACTATGTTGGTATCAAAGTTTATTGAAGACGCTTATAACAATAATGAAAGAGCAATACTTTTTGCCTATGAAGAATCTAGGGCTCAACTAAATAGAAATGCCACGAGTTGGGGAATAGATTTTGAAAAGATGGAAAATGATGGATTATTAAAAATTATTTGTGCATACCCTGAATCAACTGGTTTAGAAGATCACTTACAGATTATAAAAACGCAAATAAATGAATTTAAACCTAAGAGATTGGCAATTGACTCTCTCTCCGCATTGGCTAGAGGTGTAAGTTTGAATGCTTTTAGACAATTTGTAATTGGAGTTACTGGTTATTCAAAACAAGAAGAGATAGCAGGTTTCTTCACAAATACTGCTGAAGAATTTATGGGAAGTCATTCTATTACCGACTCTCATATTTCAACTATTACAGATACAATTTTGTTATTGCAATACGTTGAAATTAAAGGGGAGATGGCTAGAGCCATAAATGTTTTTAAAATGAGGGGCTCATGGCATGATAAAAGGATAAGAGAATATATAATTACTGGCCAAGGTCCTGAAATAAAAGATTCATTTTCTAATTTTGAACAAATATTTAGCGGTGCACCTCATAGAGTTATTTCTGATCAGAATATGCAAAACGTTTTTAAAGGGATTGAATAAAATTAGAATAATTCACTTACTTGAGAATCGGAAAATTTTTCTACATTACTAATTGTATTAGCAAGTAATTCATCTTTGTCGGATTGTTCTAGGGGTAAATCAAACCAAAATGTTGTGCCAATACCTAATTCGCTTGCCATTCGAATTTCACCACCATGTTTCTCAATTATTCCTCTAACAATTGATAAACCTAATCCTGTTCCTTGTTCGGTATGAACAGCATTTTCAACTCTATAAAAACGATCAAATATTTTTTCTTGGTCAGGTTGCGATATTCCTGATCCATTATCAGCAATCTCAATTCTTACTTTGGGTAAAGGTGAGATTAATTCACATTGAGGAGCGTCTTGTTTGTTGTTAGGAGGAAAGGCTGGACATGAATCAGGCCAAGTATAAGCCCTAATTTTAAGAGTGCTATTTTTGGGACTGAATTTCAAACCATTACCTAGTAAATTATCAAAAACTTGTAAAAGTAAGTCGAAATTCCCAAGAATTGATGGGATATTTTCCTCGATATCATGCGCTAAGGAAACATTCTTTTCAGTAGCATTAAGTCTATAATTTCGAAGTGTTTGTTCAATAGCTGGTTTAATTTCCATAGGCTCTAATTGAATTATTTTACCTGATTCCAATCTTGATAAATCAAGTACATCATTAACTAGTCTTGTTAACCTATCAGTCTCTGAATTAGCAATACCCAAAAATTCAAGTTGCTCCTCATTAGACAGTTGATCTTTTAAATCATATAAAGTCTCTACATAACTTTTTATATTAAAAAGCGGTGTTCTGAGTTCATGCGAAACATTACTTATAAATCTATTTTGTGCTGCATTGAGTTCAACCTCTCTTGTTAAATCTTGAATTGTTACTGCGATTCCTTTTAATTCAACTTTATTAGTATCCAAAACAGACTGTAAAACAATTCTTAGAGTCCTTGCAGGTTCTCCTAAACTGCACCTTAAATCGTCATTTTCCTTTTCTCTTTTTAAAATAGATTCTATATTTGTATGCAAGTCATTAGATAAAATTTCAGGAATTTCATTTAAAAGATATTTACCTTCTAAGAATCTTCCTTCCCAACGAAATAATCTTTTTGCTGTGGGATTAGTTAGAACTATTTTGCCTTTGGAGTCCAATAGTATTGCTCCATCTGCCATAGTAGCTATAAGTGACTGTTGCTTTATTTGAGCAGCTTTAAGCTCTTCAATATTTGCTTCATCATAATTCTCTAGTTGAGAAGCCATTCGGTTAAAACCTGTAAGTAATTCACCTAGATCACCCGTCATAGGTAAAGAGATCCTAGATTTGAAATTTCCTTTTGAAATTTCTCTAACGCCTTTTACTAATTCTCTTACAGGTCTAGTAATGGTTAATGCATTAAATACTGCGCCAAGTATCACTAAAACCCAAATAGAAATGAAAACTGCTATTGTAACTTCTCTAGTTAATGCAGCACTAGATAAAGCTTTTTTATTAGGTGTAACTCCCAAAGCTAATGTTCCGAGATACTTACCTTTCCATAACATTGGTACAAATACATCTGTAACTTGTCCCTGAGGAGTAGTATGTTGTCTTACTAAAGGAAATTGAGGTCTCTTTTTTAATTCTGATGGTAACTTTAATTTTCTAGTTAATTGAAATTGATTATCTGAACTTGTGGGTGTTGCACTAATTGGAATTCCAAGTTGAACAATATCCTCAGAATTAGTAAAAAAAATATAACGTAAATTTCTACTTGATCTCCAAAACTTTTCTGCAACATTAGATATCTCTTTTTTTTGATTATTTGCAACTAGTTCAGTCACATTACCTGATAGTAAAAGGCCTAGATCTCGTGCGTATCTTGTGTCATTCATCCCGGCATCTCTTTGAATGCTATTAAGAGCAAAAAATGTTATGCCAGTCATTAAAAGGCTTACAACAAGAGTTGCTATAGCTAATAGCTTAGTTCTTAAACTAAAACCACTCCACCAAGTTATTACACTATTAGACCAGTTTTCAGGACTATTATCATCAATAATTTGCTTTGAGGGATTAAGTTTTATTTTATTAGGCTCATTACTTTCTGTCATTTAGTTAGTCCTTCCAGTTATTTTTTTTATTCTGACTTGATGACCAATATCTTTTCTATAATAAATACCTGTAAAATTTATTTCTTTTAAATTCTTATAAGCCTTTTCAAAAACTTTATTAAAATCTTCGCCTTGACAAACAACACTAAGAACTCTCCCTCCATCTGTAACAAATTCACCTTTGGAATTTAAAGATGTTCCTGAATCGAAGATTTGACAATCTTCGAAGTCAATATTGCCGTAATTTATCGGAAAGCCTTTTTCATAATTATGTGGATAACCTTTTGAAGTTGCAATTACACAACCGCTGAATTTATTCGACATTTTAATTTTTTCGTTTCCGAGAAGATTACCCTTGGCACATTTTTGTAAAAGAATCACAAAATCTTTGTCCATTAAAGGCATTATTGTTTGGCATTCAGGATCACCAAATCTGCAATTATATTCTATAACTTTTGGGCCTGATTTTGTGATCATTAATCCAAAATATAAAACCCCTTTGTAGTCAATATTCTTCCGCAACAATGAATCAATTGTAGGTTCAATTATTTCCTTGGTAATACTTTCAAGAAGACTTTTTGTCATCATTGGAGTAGGAGAATAAGCTCCCATACCTCCCGTATTAGGTCCTTTATCATTTTCATTAAGTCGTTTATGATCTTGAGCTGTAGGAAGTAAAACATATTTCTTTCCATCGCAAAGAGCAAAAACTGAAACTTCTGGACCTTCAATTTTTTCTTCCAAAACAACTATTTCGCCAGCATTACCAAATTTCCCCTTAAATATCTCCTCCGTAGCATTTATAGATGCTACTTTTGATTCAGGGATAAAAACTCCTTTCCCTGAAGCTAATCCGTCAGCTTTTACTACTAATGGATTTGGAGATGTAAAGATAATTTCTTTTGCTTCCTTTAATGACTTAACTTTCCAAAAATTTGCAGTGGGAATATTTGCGTCTTTCATAAATTCCTTTGCCCAAGATTTACTTGATTCTAATTTGGCTCCATCTGTACCTGGACCAAATACATCAAAGTTATTTCTCCGAAGAACATCCCCTAATCCCTCTGCTAAAGGTGTCTCTGGTCCTATTACTATTAAGTCAATATTTAGATATTTTAATTTTGAGGTTAATACTTTAATATTATTTAAATCTAAATTAATTCTCTCAGATTTATTTATTTTTTTTGAACCAGCATTACCTGGGAGTAGATAAATTTTCTTGATTAAGTCATTTTTTTGAATAGCCCAAGCTAATGCATTTTCTCGACCACCATTACCAATTATTAAAATATTTTCTAATTTATTAGAACTTTTAGTGTTGATTGTATTAATACTCATGAACGGATTAATTATATATAATAGGGTTTGAAATGAAATTCAATTAAAGTAGATTTTTTAGTCTATTAAACATTTCTATTGCTAGCAAATAATTCAATTATATTCTATTTTTAGTTCTCAAAGGGTTTTTTAATGAATAGTAAATTAAAGTTTATTTATGAAGGTAAAGCAAAAAAAATATTTGCTTATGAGGATTCAGATAAAGTAATAATTGAATTCAAAGATGATGCTACAGCTTTTAATGCATTGAAGAAAGCTAAGTTTGAGGGCAAAGGGGAATTGAATTGTCTTATAAGTTCAAAAATATTTGAGTTTCTTATAAAAAACAAAATACCAACGCATTATATTGGGCTTAAAAATAATAATTCAATGATTGCTCAAAAAATAAAAATCATTCCCCTTGAAGTTGTTCTCAGAAATACCGCGTACGGTTCTCTGTGCAAAGAGACCACAATAGAGCCAGGAGCAGTTTTGGAAAGCCCCTTGATTGATTTTTATCTTAAAAATGATACTCTTAATGATCCTCTTCTAACAAAAGATAGAATTAATTTATTAAAGATAATTAATGATGAGGAACTAGACTTTATAATTAATATGACATTAAAGATTAATGAACTTCTTAAAAAGTTTTTCTACAATATCAAACTTGATCTCGTAGATTTTAAATTAGAATTTGGCTATAATTCTAAAGGACAAATAGTTTTAGGCGATGAGATCAGTCCTGATAATTGCCGATTATGGGATCTTAATCAAAAGAATGATACGATAGTAAGTCTTGATAAAGATAGATTTAGAAATGATTTAGGAGGCTTTATTGAAGCTTATAGTGAAATTAATAAGAGAATAAACAATTTTTTTAAATCAAATGACTTTTCATCTATCTAGTATTTTTCAAAAATCATGAGAAATAATCTTTCAAAATTTACAAAAGCTTTTACAAGCATGACTTGTTTCTCTTTGATTCTGATTTCAAATAATTCAGAATTAGCAGCTAGATATTTGCTTGATAAAGAAGGAGAATTTAAAAAAGTTACAATCAATATTAAAAATACAAATCAATACGTAAATGATCAGAGATCAGATTTTAATTTTGTGAAAAAAAATAATGTGTTAATAGTAGATAATGGTGAAAGCGGTTCTGAGGAGAATGTGCTTATTTCAGAAATAATTATTGAAGGGTGGGAAAATCATCCAGAAGGTAGAAAGTTAGAGTTAGCCGCATATGATTCTATGACTATTAAGCCTGGAAGCGTTACTAATAATAAAAAATTAAATAATGATTTAAATTCTATCTATGCAAGTGGTTGGTTCTCAGGAGTAAAGATTAAATCTAAAGATGGCCCACTAGGAGTAAGGCTGATAGTAAGCGTTGTGCCTAATCCAATCCTGAAAAAAGTCAAACTTAATCCGAAAAACAAAATAATTTCTAACGAATTTGTGGACAATATTTTTACTAATTATTATGGGACTACTCTTAATTTAAATGAACTTCAAAATAGAATAAATCTAATTAAAAAATGGTACGAAGAAAAAGGTTATTCTCTTTCAAGGATAAATGGTCCTGAAAGAATCTCTAGTGATGGAGTTGTCATTTTAAATGTCGAGGAAGGGATAGTTTCTGATATTGAATTAAGGTTTATTGGACCAGATGGAGAATCTATTGTTGATGGAAAACCTAGGAAAGGTAAAACAAAAGATTGGGTTATAAAGAGAGAATTGAAGACAATCCCAGGCTCTGTATTCAATAGAAAAATATTAGAAGCTGATATAAAAAGACTTTATGCCACATCCCTTTTTGATGATGTCAAAGTTTCTCTTGGTGCCGATAATAAAAATCCTGGAAAAGTTTTAATTTTCTTGGATTTGAGTGAACAAAGAACAGGCTCACTCACAGGTGGCTTAGGATACAGTAATAGTTCTGGGATTTTTGCACAAATTGGGCTACAAGAAACTAATGCTTTAGGAAGGGCTTGGTCAACTAATATCAACCTTAATTTTGGCGAGTACTCAACAACTTATAACTTCTCTTTATCTGACCCTTGGATAAAAGGGGATAATTATAAGACCTCTTTTAGGACAAATGTTTTTTTAAGTCGAGATTATCCTCAAGAATTTAAAAGTGAAAATCATGGAAAAATTTATGCTGTTAATGATACAACAACAGATAGTAACGATACTTTATCATCAATAGTCTTAGAAAAAACAGGGGGAGGATTTTCATTTTCAAGGCCTCTTAATGGTGGAGACCCTTTTAAAGATTCTAAATGGAGAGTTCTTGCAGGTATGAATTTCAAAAAAGTAAGAATGATTGATAGTGATGGAAATAAAAAACCTTATGGGGATAGAACACCTACAACTGGTAATATAAATGAAATTATTTGCATTGGTTATACACCTAAAGATGGTTCATGCCCTTCTGAAAATACATTAGTAAGTTTTATTGCTTCTACCTCAAGAAATAATTTTAATAATGCAATTAATCCAACTTCAGGAAATAAATTAAGTCTTGGAAGTGAACAGTTTATTTCAATGGGAAATAACTCTCCAACATTTAATAGAGTCAGAGCTAAATATGCTTTTTTTATTCCAACAAAATTGATTAATCTTACTAGAGAATGTAAATCAAGTGATGTTGTTAATAGTGAGTGCCCTCAAACTATTGGATTCGAATTTAAAGCTGGAACAATTTTTGGAGATTTACCTCCTTATGAAGCATTTTGTATGGGGGGGTCCTCCTCCGTGAGAGGCTGGGGCTCCTGTGATCTTTCTGTAAGTAAAAGTTTTGTGGAAGCAACTGCTGAATATCGGTTTCCCGTTTGGAGAATGATATCAGGAGCTTTGTTCGCTGATTTTGGAAGTGATTTAGGATCCCAGGATGACGTTCCAGGTAAACCAGGCAAATTATTACAAAAATCGGGTTCTGGTTATTCTCTTGGAGGAGGGGTCGGTGTTAAGACACCAATTGGACCTCTAAGATTAGATGTGGCTAGTAAGGACTTGAGTGATGATTGGAGATATACTCTCGGAGTTGGATGGAAATTTTAAGTGTTTTCTTGGCCTTCTAATTATGATTCCTGTTATACACTCTCTGGTGTTATCACTAAAGAGGGGGTAGGACTTCATAGTGGTGATAAAACAAGAATAAAAATTTCACCTTTTGAAAAAGAGGGTTATTTTGTTTCTTTCTCAGATAAGCCTGAAGATATTTTTAAGTTAAATCAAGATTTAATTGGTAGCACTATGTTATGTACTGCAGTCAAATTAGCGGGGAGAAATTTATATACTATTGAACACTTATTAGCCTCATTGGCAGGTTGTGGATTGAGTTATATTCATATCGAAGTTGATGGGAAGGAAATCCCATTGCTCGATGGATCAGCAATTCAATGGGTAAAGGCATTTGAAGAGGTTGGTATTAAAAGAGTTCCTAAACCAAAAAACTTTATAAGAGAGATTAATAAATCAATGATATTTAACAAAGATAGTTCGGTTATCGCTTTAACTCCATCTAACAAAATTACAATTATCTCAACTATAAATTTTTCTTATAAAGCAATTGGAAATCAAACTTATGTAATAGATTTAAATCCAAAATGTTTTGTGGAAAATATTGCGCCTGCTCGTACATTTGGTTTCAAGGACCAGTTTCAAGAATTAAGTGAATTGGGATTAATCAAAGGGGGCAGTTTAGAAAATGCCCTTGTATGTGATGGGGATAAATGGGTTAACCCTCCATTAAGATTTAGTAATGAACCTATAAGACATAAAATTTTAGATCTTATTGGGGACTTGGCTTTGGTAGGGTTACCTAAGGCTCAAATTTTAGTCTATAAAGGATCACATTCTTTGAATGCTCTATTGGCCTCATCACTAAAAAATTAACTTCATTTTCTTAAGTTTTGGAACAACAATTATCGAGTAAAAATAATCAACTATCTTCTGAGGAAATATTAGGTCTTTTGCCTCATAGATTTCCTTTCGCTCTTATAGATAGAGTTATAGATCATATCCCAGGCAAAAAAGCTATTGCATTGAAAAATGTGACTATAAATGAGCCTCAATTTCAGGGTCATTTCCCAGAGAGACCCTTAATGCCGGGGGTTCTTATTGTTGAATCAATGGCGCAAGTAGGGGGAATAATCGTAACTCAAATGCCTGATCTTCCCAAAGGACTTTTTGTATTTGCAGGTATTAATAATGTCAAATTTAGAAGGCCAGTAGTCCCTGGAGACCAATTAGTAATTACTTGCGAGTTATTAAGTATAAAAAGACAAAGATTTGGGAAGGTGAAAGGTGAAGCTCATGTTAATGGGAAGTTGGTTTGCTCAGGCGAATTAATGTTTTCATTAGTTGATTAAAAATATGGAGATTAAAAATACTAATTTTAAAGGTGCAATAGTTCATCCAAATGCATTTGTTGATTCAAGTGCAGAGTTATGTGATGGAGTTTCCATTGCTAGTGGAGCTATTATCGGACCAAAAGTTGTAATAGATTCAGGTACTCAAATAGGTCCTAATGCTGTTATTGAAGGGAAAACAAAAATAGGTAAAAATAATAAGGTGTTCCCAAATGTTTTCATTGGACTTGAACCTCAAGACCTTAAATATAAGGGCGCATCTACAGAGGTAATTATTGGGGATAATAATACTTTTAGAGAATGTGTGACTATTAATAAGGCTACTGACGAAGGTGAAAAAACGATTATTGGGAATAATAATTTATTAATGGCTTATACTCATATTGGCCATAATTGTGAAATTGGTAATGGAATTGTTTTGTCAAATAGTGTACAAGTTGCTGGTCATGTGAAAGTTGAAGATAATGCAATTATTGGAGGTTGTTTAGGTATCCATCAATTTGTACATGTAGGATATCTAGCAATGATAGGCGGAATGACTAGAGTGGATAGAGATGTACCTCCTTTTTGCTTAGCGGAGGGACATCCAGGTAGATTGAGAGGCTTAAATAGGGTAGGAATTAAAAGAAGTGGGTTGATGAGGAATAAAGATTTTGATTTAAAATTATTACAAAATACCTGGAATTTATTGTTTAAATCTAACGATGTGATTTCTATTTCATTGGAAATAGCAATGAAAGAAAAATTAGATCTTTCTTCTAGCAAACTATGTAAATTTTTAAAAGATTCAATATCTAACAAAAGAAGAGGACCAATGCCTTCAATTAATTTATGAATAGAAAGATATTCATAAGCACCGGAGAAGTTTCAGGAGATTTACACGGAAGTTTACTAGCTAATGCATTATTTAAAGAAGCTGAAAACCGCTCGGTTCATTTAGAAATATGTGGATTGGGTGGAGAAAGGATGCGAAAAGAGGGTGTCAAAATTTTGCAAGACACTACTTCAATAAGTGCGATAGGTATTTGGGAGGCTTTGCCACTAATTATTCCAACAATTCAAATACAAAAAATATTTTATAAATCACTTAAAAATTTATCGCCTAATTGCTTAATCTTAATTGACTATATGGGTCCTAATATTAAAATTGGAAGAAAACTAAAAAGTGAGAAGAATAAAATCCCAATTTATTATTATATCGCCCCTCAAGAGTGGGCTTGGCGAGTTGGCAATAATTCAACGACAGATCTGATTAGTTTTTCGGACAGAATTTTTGCAATTTTTAAACAAGAAGCAAATTTTTATAAAAGACGAGGTGGAAATGTTTTATGGATTGGACATCCAATGATCGATTTGATAAAAAAAATTCCCACCAAAAAAGATTCTAGAAAAATCCTAAAGCTTAGAGCAAATGAAAATATCTTGTTAATAATGCCAGCATCAAGACCTCAGGAGTTAAGATACGTGTTACCTGTTTTTATGCAGGTAGCAAGAAAATTACAACAAAAATATCCAAATCTCATTGTTTATATACCTTCTTGTAGAGAAGTTTTTGATTCAAAATTTAAATTAGCTTTAGATAAATATAAAGTAAAAGGTAAAGTTATATCTCAAAAAGATATCGAAGAATTAAAGACTCATATTTATTCTTTAACTAAATTAGCCCTATGTAAATCCGGAACATTAAATATGGAATTGGCTTTATATGGGATACCTCAAATTGTTGGATATAGGGTAAGTAGAGTTACAGCTTTTATTGCAAAAAAAATTCTTAATTTTAAAGTTAAATTTATTTCTCCAGTAAATTTACTATTAAAAAAATTAATTATTCCTGAATTCGTTCAAAAAGAATTTGAGGTAAAAAAAATATATGATAAGGCTTGTAGAGTCATAGATCGTAAATCAGAAAAAGAAAAAATTTCAAAAGGTTATGAGTATTTAAAAAAAGAGTTAGGTCAAGAAGGTGTAGTAAAAAGAGCTGCGGAAGAAATTATAAATTCTTTAATTTGATGTTTATAATTAAAAAATGAAATACTTGATTGCCTTAATTATTATACTTTCAATAATAGTAAATCCTATAAATACTTTTGCTGAAGAAATCATACTAGCTGGAGGATGTTTTTGGTGTTTGGAACATGATTTAGAATCATTAAGAGGTATAAATTCAGTAGTTAGCGGATACTCTGGTGGGGATTTACAAAAACCTACGTATGAAAATCATAATGGGCATCAAGAAGTTGTTTTAGTAGATTATGATTCAGAGGTGATAACTTTATCAGAAATATATAGGCTTTATTTTAGAAATATCGATCCACTTGATGGAGGAGGCCAATTTTGTGATAGAGGAGATTCTTATAGACCAGTCATCTTTTTTGAAAATTTAGATGAAAAGAATGAAGCTAATAAATCTCTCCTTTCCGCTTCAAATGAATTAGGGGTTAATTTAGAAAAAATCAATGTTGAGCTAAAACCAAGAAGTCAGTTCTGGGAAGCTGAGTCATATCATCAGGATTTTGCTAATAGAAACGAATTAAAATATAAGTTCTATAGATTCTCTTGCGGAAGAGACCAGCAATTGGATAAATTATGGAAAGAAAATGCTAGATCAATTAATGTTTGGTCTGAATAATTATTTTTTTATCTTATCTTTTATTTTTAATCCATTGAACTAAAGTTTTAACTCCATATCCTGTAGCCCCTGATGGATGAATACCTTTATTTTTGTCAGTCCAACAAGTTCCAGCTATGTCAATATGAGCCCACTTAATATTTCTATCAAAAAATTCCTCTAAAAATAATGCAGCTGTTATAGACCCACCTGCCCTTGGGCCAGTATTTTTCATATCGGCAATATGTGACTTGAGACCATCTTTATAAGATTTTTGTAAAGGCATTTGCCATAATGCTTCTCCAGCTTGGGATGATGCTGTTTTTAAGTCCTCTGCCAACATATTATTATTTGTCCAAAAACCAGCGACATCATTTCCTAATGCAACAACAATTGCACCAGTCAAAGTAGCAAGATCAATTATTGAATCAGGTTTTAAATTTGATGCGTAGGTTAATGCATCGGCCAATGTGAGCCTACCCTCAGCATCAGTATTATTTATTTCAATTGTCTTGCCATTTGAAGCCTTTATAACATCTCCAGGATGTACTGCTGATCCATTTATCATATTCTCACAAGCTGCCACAATAAAGTGAATTTCTAATCCATCTGGTTTTATAGCTCCGAGTGCTTTGGCAGCACCAAGAACTGCTGCGCTCCCGCCCATGTCATATTTCATCATTTCAATTTGGGAAGCTCCAACTTTTAGGTTATATCCTCCAGAATCAAAGGTTAAACCTTTTCCTACTAATGCAATCTTTTCTTTTACAGGACTCTTCGATTTTAAAGTTAAATGTATAAATTTAGGTTCTAAATCAGAACCTTTAGCTACTGCTAAATATGCACCCATACCTAAATCTTCACATTCATTTTTCTCAAGGATTTTGATTTCTAAACCATGGTCTTGAGCTATCATTGAGGCTTGTCTAGACATCTCTAGCGGAGTAAGACTATTTGGGGGTGCGGCTACAAGCCTCCTTGCTAGCTCAACGCCTTCACAAATATATTCCGTTTCATTGAAGTTTATATTTTTAAATTTATTTAAATTCAAAAATTCAATTTCTTTAAGAACTTTTTTATCATCTTTTTTGCTATTGAATCGATTATCTTTGTAGGCTGATAATCTTGCTGATTCTCCAAAAGATTGAATTTCTTCTTGGGAATTTATTAACTCCCAAGGAAACAAGATACTAATTTTTTCTTCTTTGTCAGCACTTTTTCTTATAACATCAGCTAGAGAATTTTTAATATCATTGCTGTTTATATTTGTGCTTTCTCCAAGACCGATAATCATCAGAGTTTGCAATCTTTGATCAAAAAAATCAAAGTTTAATATCTTCCCTTTTTCTCCCTTGAACTTTTTTTGATTTATTTTTTCTTGTAATAACTTTGGATCAATAATGAAATCAATTTTTTCTAATTGATTCTTCAGATCCTCTTCAACAATTCCAAATATTAATGTAGAGCCCTGCCAAGTATTAAGATCTTGTTGGAAAGTTGAAAATTGCATTTTGTAAAAG
>QCTC01000018.1 GCA_003211315.1 Prochlorococcus sp. AG-670-O17
AATTTATAAATTTTTCAAAAGTTAATAATGAACTGTGCCAGTATTCATTCATCCCGTCAACAATAACTCCGTCAAAATCAAATAGAAATAATTTCTGAGAGCTCACTCAACTAATTTTTAGAACTGGGCCGCTAGGATTCGAACCTAGGAATGTCGAGACCAAAACCCGATGCCTTACCACTTGGCGACGGCCCAATGAATTCTTATTTTAATACATTACTAGATTTTTTTCTATCAAAAAATATAAAATTTATTTTAGTTTTATGTAATTTTTTTTAATTTACTCAAATAGGTGCATTAGCTAATTTTCCATGTGTAAGTAATTTTTACGCTTTTTTAATTGCTAAAGCCATTTTTTCTGGATATTCCTGTAATTTTTTATTATTTTTGTTGGAATCTTCAATAAGTGATTGCATTATTTTTCTAATTTTAGAATTCATTCAATATGTAATCATTTAAAGATTTCCATTCAAGTTTTCTAGAACCACCCATTTCAACAACAATTTTTAGTTTGTTATCAGAAGTACAGATTTTAATTAAGCTTTCTAGCTCAGATTGAGATAAGACTTGACCTTCTAATAACCATAATAATTTATCCTTATCATTCTCATTAAATAGTTCAGACGCCTGAGGGATTACTTGTTGAACTTCTCCAAGAGCACCATTCCTGCCAATACTTTGATGACCGAGATGAGGTGGTCTTATACCGTGTAATTTTAGTAAAAATACTTCAGGATCTCCTAATCCTCTTGCAGAGGTTATGTAAGTCTTAAAACCTTTAGCTCGCATTCTTCTTAAAAGACGAGTTTCATACCCCCCCTCTAGAGGTGCAAACATAGCTAAGCATTTATTTTTATTTAAATCATTATGAAACTTTTTTCCTGTCAGAAGTAATGGCATAAAGATTCTCTTTATCTATATATTATTTCATTTTATGGTACTTGATGATGTACAATTTATATTCGATGAATTTTTTTAAGCTCGCAAGCTAGCCGAGCCTCTGGAACATTCACGTTTTTAGCGTTTCGTTAAAAAATTTGGGATGGGTTTAACCCGATGAGAAACTTTCTAATTTCAGAAAAGTCTCAATCCTTCTATTATAAATTTTTGATTGATAACGTTGTTGAAGCTTTTAAGAGATTCGACAATAAACCAAAAATTATCTTGAGCTAGCCTATTCAAGTCTTATGTCTATAGGAATTTTAGGAAAAAAATTGGGCATGTCTCAATTATTCGATAAGGATGGTAATGCAGTACCGGTTACTCTTATAGAGGCTGGCCCTTGTCGAGTCACGCAATTAAAAACTCAACCTTTGGATGGTTATACTGCTATTCAAATAGGTTATGGAGTATCAAAGGATAAGCATTTGAGTAAGCCTGAGAAAGGACATCTACTAAAATCAGGCGAAATACTTTTAAAACACCTAAAAGAATACAGAGTCGAAGAGAATTCCTCTTATGAAATTGGAAAGGAAATAACTGTTACAAATTTTGAGGTTGGTCAGAAAGTTGATATTAGTGGGAAATCAATGGGTAGAGGTTTCTCTGGATATCAAAAAAGACATGGTTTTAGTAGAGGACCTATGAGTCATGGTTCCAAAAATCATAGAGCTCCAGGATCAACAGGTGCTGGAACAACTCCAGGTAGAATTTATCCTGGTAAAAGGATGGCAGGAAGATATGGAGGTAAAAAAATCACGACAAAGGGTTTACTAGTGGTCAAAATTGATGATCAGAAAAATTTACTTGTTGTAAAAGGTTCTGTACCAGGCAAACCTGGCTCGATAGTAAATATAAAGCCTAATAATGTTGTAGGTAACAAAGGAGGAGCAAAATCATGACAACCCTAGAAACTTTAAAATGGGATGGCAAAAAAGCTGGCAAAGTCTCAATTGATTTAAAAGTTGCCAAAGAGACTTCCTCTGCCGATTTAATCCATAGAGCTGTTCTTAGACAATTAGCTAACAAAAGACAGGGAACTGCATCTACTTTGACAAGGTCTGAAGTTCGTGGAGGAGGTAGGAAGCCATACAAGCAAAAGGGTACGGGTAGAGCTCGTCAAGGATCAATTAGAACCCCATTAAGACCAGGAGGAGGGGTAATTTTTGGCCCTAAACCACGTTCGTATAACTTAGATATGAACCGAAAAGAAAGAAGATTAGCACTTAGAACAGCCTTAATGTCTAGGATTGCTGATTTCAAAACTGTTGAAGACTTTGGTTCAACATTAGACCAACCAAAAACTAGTGAGATAATTAATGGTCTTTCTAGATTAGGAATAGAAAAAACAGAAAAGGTTTTAGTTATTCTTGATAACCCCTCTGATGTCATTAAAAAATCTATTAACAACATTGAAAAGGTAAAATTAATTGCTGCCGATCAATTAAATGTTTTTGATATCCTCAATGCTAACAAGTTAGTTATTGGTCAATCAGCAATCAATAAAATTCAGGAGGTTTATGCATCATGAGTAGATTATTTGATTCTCGTCTAGCAGATATAATTCGTAAACCTGTAATTACAGAAAAAGCGACAAATGCTCTAGATCTTAACCAATATACTTTTGAGGTAGATCATAGGGCCGCAAAGCCTCAGATAAAGGCAGCAATTGAGGCCTTGTTTAGTGTTAAAGTTATAGGAATAAACACTATGAATCCTCCAAGGAGAACAAGAAGAGTCGGTAAATTCTCCGGGAAGCGTTCTCAAATTAAAAAGGCAATTGTCCGTCTTGCTGAAGGAGACAAAATTCAACTATTCCCAGAATCTTAAGGAGTATTTATTATGGCTATTCGTAAATTCAAACCCTATACACCTGGAACTAGACAAAGAGTTGTTACTGACTTTAGTGAGATTACGGGTTCAAAACCAGAAAGATCATTAATAGTTTCCAAGCATAGAAATAAAGGCAGAAATAATAGAGGAGTTATCACCTGTCGTCACAGAGGGGGCGGACACAAAAGACAATACAGATTAGTAGATTTTAGAAGAGACAAAAAAAATATTAATGCAAAGGTTGCAGCTATTCATTATGATCCCCATAGAAATGCGAGACTCGCACTTTTATTTTATGAAGACGGAGAGAAAAGATATATAATCGCGCCTGCAAGAATCAAAGTTGGTCAAAATGTAATTTCTGGTGAAGGTGTTCCAATTGAAGAAGGGAATGCAATGCCTCTATCTTCCATGCCATTAGGATCGAGTGTTCATTGTGTAGAACTATATGCTGGTAGAGGTGCTCAAATGGTCAGATCTGCAGGAGCTAGTGCACAACTAATGGCGAAAGAAGGAGAGTATGTCGCTTTAAAACTCCCATCTACTGAAGTTAGACTTGTACGCAAGGAATGTTATGCAACTTTAGGTGAAGTAGGTAATTCTGAAATACGTAATACTAGCTTAGGAAAAGCAGGCAGAAGAAGATGGTTAGGTAGAAGACCTCAAGTAAGAGGTAGTGTTATGAACCCATGTGATCATCCACATGGAGGAGGAGAGGGAAAAGCTCCGATTGGTAGGGCAGGCCCTGTAACTCCTTGGGGTAAGGCAGCACTTGGATTAAAGACACGTAAGAAAAACAAGCCAAGTAACAAATTAGTTGTTCGAAGACGTCGTCGTATTTCTAAGAGAAGTAGAGGAGGAAGAGATTCTTGATTACTACTATTTCTATTTCTATTTCTATTTTATAAATTATGGGACGTTCATTAAAAAAAGGGCCTTTTATAGCAGATAGTTTGCTTAAAAAGGTAGAAAAACAAAATACTGATAATGATAAATCAGTCATCAAAACATGGTCTAGATCTTCGACTATCCTCCCTGTTATGATTGGTCATACGATTGCTGTTCACAATGGTAAGGCCCATATACCAGTATTTATAACTGAACAAATGATTGGCCATAAATTAGGTGAATTTGCTCCTACAAGAACCTATCGTGGCCACTTAAGAGATAAGAAGGGGGCTAGATAAATGACAAAAACACCTGAAATGACAAAAACAGCTATTGCTCACGGTAAGTATATTCGTGGTTCTGCATCAAAAGTAAGAAGAGTTCTCGATCAAATTAGAGGTAAATCTTATAGAGACGCGCTTATTATGTTGGAATTTATGCCATATAGATCTACTGATCCTATTACTAAGGTTTTAAGATCTGCAGTAGCTAATGCTGAACATAACTTGGGTATGGATCCCTCATCCCTAGTAATATCTTCAGCTTCGGCTGATAACGGTCCGGTGATGAAAAGGTTCAGACCTAGAGCTCAAGGTAGAGCTTTCTCTATCAAAAAACAGACTTGCCATATAAGTATTTCTGTAGAATCTGCTCCTAATCAAACTAATACGGAGGCACAAAACTAATGGGTAATAAAATCAACCCAACAGGGTTTAGGTTAGGCATCACACAAGAACATCGTTCAAAATGGTTCGCTACTTCTAAAACTTATCCAACTCTTCTTCAAGAAGATGATAAAATTCGTTCTTTTATCCAAAAGAAATATAGTTCAGCTGGAATCAGTGATGTACTAATTGCTAGAAAAGCTGACCAGTTAGAACTTGAATTGAAAACAGCTAGACCTGGAGTGATTGTAGGCAGGCAAGGAAGCGGTATCGAAGAATTGCGGTCAGGTATACAAAAAACTATAGGAGATAGAACAAGGCAAGTTCGAATTAATGTAGTTGAAGTGGAGAGAGTTGACGCGGATGCATATTTACTTGCTGAATACATAGCACAACAATTAGAAAAAAGAGTTGCCTTTAGAAGAACTATAAGGATGGCTTTGCAAAGAGCACAAAGAGCTGGTGTTCTAGGCTTGAAAGTACAAGTAGGAGGACGACTCAATGGTGCAGAAATAGCTAGAACAGAGTGGACTAGAGAAGGTAGGGTTCCTCTTCATACTTTGAGAGCTGAGGTTGATTATGCACTGCGCGAAGCAAATACAACTTATGGTGTACTAGGAATTAAAGTTTGGGTTTTCAAAGGGGAGGTTCTTCCCAAAGAAGAACAAACTATTCCTGTTGGTGCTATTCCAAGAAGGAAAGGAAGTCGAAAACCTCAGCAATTTGAGGATCGTTCAAATGAGAATTCATAGGAGGTATAACAATGCTTAGTCCAAAACGTACTAAATTCCGAAAACAGCATAGAGGCAGAATGAAAGGAATTGCCTCTAAGGGTAATACCATTGCATTTGGTCAGTTTGCACTCCAAGCGCAAGATTGTGGGTGGGTAACTGCTCGACAGATTGAAGCAAGTAGAAGAGCAATGACAAGATATGTTAAACGTGGTGGAAAAATATGGATTCGTATTTTCCCAGACAAACCAGTCACTATGAGACCAGCTGAAACTAGAATGGGATCAGGAAAAGGTAATCCAGAGTTTTGGGTAGCTGTTGTAAAACCTGGAAGAATATTATTTGAAATGGGTGGTGAAGAGATTACAGAAGAAATTGCAAAAGAAGCTATGCGTTTAGCCCAATATAAATTACCTGTAAAAACAAAATTTATTTCTAGTGATATAAATCTAAGTAGTGATTCATCAGCAGAAGGTAAGACAGGGAAAGATTCAAAAGAGGAGGTTAAAAAATGAAAAATTCAGAATCTATAAAAGAATTTAAAAAGTTAAATTCTTCTCAAATAACTGAAAAAATTGACCAACTACGAAAAGATCTCTTTGACTTGAGATTCAAACAGGCAACAAGACAGCTTAATGAAACTCATCAATTTAAAATCATTAAGAAACAAGTTGCACAATTACTTACTCTTAGTAAAAGTCAATCCACTTCTCAAAAACCCGCTGATTAATTATTGCTATGGCACTTAAAGAAAGAATCGGTACTGTTGTAAGCGACAAAATGGACAAAACAGTTGTTGTTGCCGTAATCAATAGATACCCACATCCAACTTATAAAAAGATTGTAAGTAAAACTACTCGCTACAAGGCACATGATCCAGAAAACACATGTGTTTTGGGAGATCGAGTTAAAATTAAAGAAACAAGGCCACTAAGTGCTCATAAAAGATGGGCAATAGAGGAAATTCTAAATAAAACAATAACGAGTAAGGAGGATCAAAAATGATTCAACAGGAAACCTATTTAACTGTTGCTGATAACAGTGGAGCTAAAAGACTTCAATGTATAAGAGTGCTGGGTTCAAACAGAAGATATGCACATGTGGGAGATGTTGTAGTTGCATCAGTAAAAGACGCATTGCCAAATATGGGGGTTAAAAAATCAGATGTCGTGAAAGCAGTTATTGTTAGGACTAGACATACTTTAAGAAGAAATACAGGTAACTCAATTCGTTTTGATGATAATGCAGCCGTTTTGATTAATGAAGATAAAAATCCAAAAGGTACAAGAGTCTTTGGTCCAGTAGCAAGGGAATTACGCGATAAGAATTTTACAAAGATCGTTTCTTTAGCTCCGGAGGTTATTTAAATGTTGGACTCACTTAAACAAAAGAAAAACTTCAAACGAATAAAAATGAGAATTAAAACAGGAGACTTAGTCAAAGTTATTAACGGTAAAGAAAAGGGTAAGACTGGTGAAGTATTAAAAACTATCCCCCTAGAAAATAGAGTAGTTGTGAAGGGAGTAAATCTTAGAACAAAACATATAAAACCTACTCAAGAAGGTGAAAGTGGTAGAATATTGACAGAAGAAGCATCATTACATGCTTCTAATGTAATGTTTTTTTCAAAGGATAAAAATCTAATAAGTAAAATAGAATATTTTATTGATAAAGAGGGAGTTAAAAAAAGGAGATTAAAAAAAACTGGTGAACTAATTGATTAAATTCTTCATCAAAAACGAGATTTCAATTTTCTTATTACACAATTCTGACAAAGACCAGAATTAATTACAAAAATCATGACTCTTAAAACTCGCTACAAAGAAGCAATAAGACCAAAGCTTTTAAAAGATCTTGGTCTTAAAAATATTCATCAAGTACCCAAGGTTATTAAAGTTAACGTAAATAGAGGTCTTGGAGAAGCTGCTTCAAATTCAAAGGCTTTAGAAGCCTCTTTAAATGAAATGGCAACTATTACGGGCCAAAAAGCTTTAGTTACAAGATCCAAAAAAGCAATTGCTGGCTTTAAAATAAGGGAAGGAATGGCAATTGGCTGTACCGTTACCCTTAGGGGAGATAGAATGTATTCTTTTTTAGAAAGATTTATAAATCTAGCCTTACCAAGAATTAGAGACTTCAGAGGTGTTAATCCAAAAAGCTTTGATGGAAGAGGTAATTATACTTTAGGAGTAAAAGAACAATTGATATTTCCTGAAATTTCATTTGATAAAATAGATTCCATTAGAGGAATGGATATAACAATCGTAACCAGCGCCTCAACCGATCAAGAGGGTAAAGCTCTTTTGAAAGAGCTAGGAATGCCTTTTAGTAATTAACTTTATAAACATGTCAAATCACGATCCTATTTCAGATATGCTTACTCGTATAAGAAATGCGAGTCAAAAAAAGCATACATCCACCGCAATCCCAGCTTCTAAAATGTCTCTTAGCATAGCTAAAGTTCTGCAAAAAGAAGGCTTCATAACTGATATTAATGAGGAAGGTGAAGGTTACAAGTCTCAAATCGTTTTAGGACTTAAATATAGTGGTAAAAATAAATTTCCTACTATCAGATCAATGCAAAGAGTAAGTAAGCCTGGATTAAGAGTTTATAAAAATACAAAGGGCTTACCAAAAGTTCTTGGGGGTCTTGGAGTTGCTATAGTATCAACTTCAAAGGGTGTAATGAGTGACCGTGACGCAAGGAAACAAGGCATCGGTGGCGAAGTTCTTTGTTATGTTTATTAAGGGGTATTAATTATGTCAAGAATAGGAAAATCTCCAGTACAAATACCAGAAAAGGTATCTGTTGATATTAAGGGATTAAGCATTACTGTAAAGGGTCCAAAAGGGGAACTCAAAAGACTGATGCCTGAAGGTGTAAATTTTGATCAGAAAGAAAATCAGATCGTTGTTACTCCAGCAACTACGAAAAGATATTCACGGGAAAGGCATGGTCTTTGCAGAACATTGATTTCAAATATGGTTCAGGGAGTTACTGAAGGCTACTCAAAGAAATTGGAAATAGTAGGTGTTGGATCTAGGGCTCAAGTGAAAGGAAAAAATTTAGTAGTAAGTGCTGGATATAGTCATCCAGTAGAAATGACCCCCCCCGATGGTATAACATACAAAGTTGAAAGTAATACCAATGTAACTGTATCTGGAATTGATAAAGAAATTGTTGGAAATGAAGCAGCAAAAATCAGATCAATCAGACCTCCAGAACCTTATAAAGGTAAAGGCATCAAATACCAAGATGAGAGAATCATCAGAAAAGCTGGTAAATCCGGCAAAAAATAACTGCTTTAAAAATCATGGCTAAAATTTCAAGGAAACTTCAAACTCAAAAAAGGCATAAAAGATTAAGGCGTTACTTAATTGGCAGTAGCGCACGCCCAAGACTAGCTGTTTATCGCTCTAATAATCATATTTATGCCCAAGTTATTGACGATGATGCACAACAAACCATATGTTCAGCATCTACTATAGATAAAGAACTTAAGGAGGATTCAGATAAAATCTCATCTAATTGCAGTTCTTCTTCAACTGTAGGCAAATTATTAGCTAAACGAGCAATTAAGAAAGGTATCAAGCAAGTTATTTTTGATCGAGGAGGTAATCTATACCATGGGAGGGTTAAAGCTCTTGCTGATGCAGCCCGTGATGCAGGCTTGAATTTCTAAATATTAATTTTTATCATGACAGACACTCCAACAAAACAAGAAAATCAGTCAAAAACTGAAAATATATCCTCATCTAGTCCTAATGAGCAGAGGAGAGGTAATCGTAACAATGATCGCAAAAGAAATCGAAGAGGTGATTCTAAAAATGAAAGGGATTCTGAGTGGCAAGAAAGAGTTGTTCAAATTAGAAGGGTATCTAAAACAGTAAAAGGTGGTAAAAAAATGAGTTTTAGAGCAATTGTTGTTGTTGGTAATGAAAAAGGACAAGTAGGAGTAGGCGTAGGGAAAGCCGGAGATGTCATTGGAGCAGTTAGAAAAGGTGTCTCAGACGGGAAAAAACATATTGTTAGAGTCCCTTTAACTCCAAATAATTCAATACCTACTTTATCTAATGGGAGAGATGGAGCTGCCAATGTACTTATTAGACCTGCTGCGCCTGGAACGGGTGTAATTGCTGGAGGGTCAATTAGGACAGTTTTAGAATTAGCAGGTATAAAAAATGTCTTAGCCAAAAGATTAGGTAGTAAGACTCCTTTAAATAATGCAAGAGCTGCAATGGTTGCTCTTTCCCAATTAAGAACTCACAAATCTGCCTCTAGAGAGAGAGGTATTTCTCTTGAACAGCTTTACTCTTAAAAATTATGACTTCAACATTAAATACACTTAAATCAAATACTGGTTCAAGAAAGAAAAAATTAAGAAAAGGTAGGGGTATCGCAGCAGGCCAGGGAGCTTCTTGTGGATTTGGTATGAGAGGTCAGAAATCTCGATCCGGCAGACCTACACGACCTGGGTTTGAAGGTGGTCAAATGCCTCTTTACAGAAGAGTTCCAAAATTAAAGCACTTTGAAATTATTAATCAAAAAAACTTTTCAATAGTAAATCTAAGCAAATTAAGTGATTTCAAAGATAGTGATATTGTCAATATAGATTCACTTGTGAAAAAGAAGTTATTATTTAAGCCGAAATTTCCTCTTAAAATTTTAGGTAATGGTGAAGTTAAAGTTAAATTAAAAGTTCAAGCACATGCATTTACCAAAGTTGCTAAAGAAAAAATAGAAGCTGCAGGTGGGACTTGCGAAATAATTGATAATAAATAAATCTAGTTATAAATTTAAGTTCATTTGCCGATGTTAATTAACAAAAGTAGAAATCCTAGTGCTTCAGAGATAATCTCTCAATTATTCTTAAATAAAGAGTTAAGGAATAGAGTCTTAACAACATTAGGACTTCTTCTTTTAGTGAGATTAGGTATTTATATACCAATTCCAGGAATAAATGCAGATAAATTTGCAGATTTTATTGATAGAGGAGGCCAACTTATTGGTTTCTTAGATATTTTTACTGGGGGTGGAATATCAACCTTAGGAATATTTGCCTTAGGTATTCTTCCTTTTATTAATGCATCAATCATTATTCAACTTTTGACGGCCTCTTTACCTGTTCTCGAAGATTTACAAAAAAATGAGGGTGAAGCAGGAAGAAGAAAAATTGCTCAGATAACGAGATATGTTTCTTTAGGGTGGGGATTTTTACAAAGTATTATTTTTGCTAATATTCTTTGGCCTTACGCTGAGGCTGGATTAAGTCAACCTACTTTTATTTTGCAAACTGCTATTGCATTAGTTACTGGATCAATGATAGTAATGTGGTTTAGTGAGATTATTACAGAAAAAGGTATAGGACAGGGAGCTTCCTTAGTTATCTTTTTAAATATCGTTTCTTCATTACCTAAAGCATTAAGTTCAACTATTGAAAAAGCACAAACTGGTGATCGTGGTGATGTTCTAGGAATAGCTGTTTTACTTGGAGTCTTTTTACTAACAATTGTAGGGATAATTTTTGTTCAAGAAGGAGCAAGACGGATACCAATTGTAAGTGCAAAAAGACAAATTGGTAATTCTACATTACTTCCAACAAGACAAAGTTATCTGCCATTAAAGTTGAATGCTGGGGGAGTTATGCCAATTATCTTTGCATCTGCATTGATATTTTTACCAATTACAGTTGCTAATGTCACGGGTAATCCAATCCTGATTAAATTAGCTGGCAGTTTAAATCCAGGTTCTTCTAATCCATGGCCATATGCTCTAACATTTTTTGCTTTAATCTTGGGCTTTTCATACTTTTATGCTTCTCTTACAATCAATCCAGTAGATGTAGCATCCAATTTAAAAAAGGGGGGAGTCGCTATTCCTGGAGTAAGACCTGGTTCTAATACTGCAAATTACCTGTCAGGCATCCAAAATAGGTTAACACTATTAGGAGGATTATTTTTAGGTTCAGTAGCTATAATTCCAGCGGCTGTAGAAAGAGCAACTAATGTTCAAACTTTTCAAGGTTTAGGAGCCACTTCTCTATTAATCCTTGTTGGTGTTGCAATAGATACTGCTAAACAAATTCAAACTTATGTTATTTCTCAGAGGTATGAGGGATTAGTTGGTAATTAATGAAAAAACATTTACTATTTTTAGGACCACCTGGAGCGGGGAAAGGAACTCAAGCTGCCCTCTTAAGTGAAGCTAACTCTTTTTTACATTTATCTACTGGAGAATTATTAAGAACAGAAATTGACTTATGTACCGATTTGGGTAAACAAGTAAAAGATATTATGAATAAGGGGGAACTTGTAAGTGATCAATTAGTTTTAGAAATTGTTAAAAAGAATTTGGATAAAGATAATAAAGGTTGGATTTTAGATGGCTATCCTAGAAATTTGTCTCAAGTTCATTCTCTCAATGATGTCTTGATAAATATAAATCAACCTTTAGAGATCGTATTTTATTTAGATATACCAGACGAAATTTTATTAAAGCGTTTACTTCTTAGGGGTAGAAAAGATGATAATGAAGAAACTATAAAAACAAGATTAAAAATTTATAAGGAAACTACAGAGCCATTGATTGAATACTATAGAGATCTCTCTTTATTAGAATATATCAACGCTGATGGCGATCTTAAAACAATTTCTGCTGATATAAAACAAAAAATGGCTTGATGATGATGTACAATAAGGAATTAATATTTTAATGAGAAAACCTTATGAAGGTTAGAGCCTCAGTAAAAAAAATGTGTGACAAATGTCGTGTAATTCGTAGACATGGCAGGGTAATGGTTATTTGCACCGCTAGCCCTAGACACAAACAGCGTCAAGGTTAATCTTTGACGATATTAAATTAAAAACCTTTTACTAATTCGAAACAAGTGGCCAGGATTGCAGGAATTGACATACCTCGTGAAAAACGAGTTGAAATTGCACTTACATACATCTATGGAATTGGTCTAACAAGATCAAAATTAATCCTCTCAAATACAGGAGTTGATCCTGATATTCGTGTAAAAGACTTATCAGATAGTGATGTACAAAAATTGAGAGGGGCTGCAGAAGACTTTACTGTAGAGGGTGATTTACGTAGACAAGAGGGAATGGCTTTAAAACGCTTGCAAGATATTGGTTGTGTTCGAGGCAGAAGACATAGAATGAGTCTGCCTGTTAGAGGACAGAGAACAAGAACAAATGCTCGAACTAGACGAGGCTCAAGAAAAACAGTTGCTGGAAGAAAAAAATAAATTCTTTTTAAACAGAAACTAAACTTATCTATCTAAATTGTTATGGCAGCTCCAGTAAAAAAAACAGGCTCTAAGAAATCAAAGAAAAATGTACCCAATGGTGTAGTACATATTCAAAGTACTTTTAATAACACTATTGTATCAATTACTGATACTTCAGGACATGTAATTTCTTGGTCTTCTGCAGGCGCTAGTGGATTTAAGGGCGCTCGAAAAGGGACTCCATTTGCGGCTCAAACAGCTGCTGAAGCAGCAGCTAAAAGAGCCCTTGATCAAGGGATGAGACAAATAGAAGTATTAGTTAGAGGACCTGGCTCAGGTAGGGAAACCGCCATAAGAGCTTTACAAGTTGCCGGTTTAGAAATAACTCTAATAAGAGACGTAACTCCATTACCTCATAATGGATGCAGAAGACCTAAACGTAGACGCGTTTAGAACTTAACCATTTACCTCCCCATATCTTTCTTGAGCTTTTTCAAATAGTGAGTGAACTAACTTTTTATCATAAATGTAACCAAGAGCTCTTCTTCTAGCAGATAAAGTACCCTCCTTTGCTAAGGAGATCATTCTTTCCGCCTCATTTCTTAAAGCTTTAGCTCTTGCTTTGGTGGTAGTTATTCTACCTTCCCGAATAAGTTGCGTAGTTAAAGCTCTAAGAAGAGCTTTTCTTTGATCAGCTGGTTTACTTAAAAGAGGAACCCTAAGTTGATGTCTCATAATCTCAATAGTTTGTTAAACAGATGTCCTGCTTTGTGGAATTGAAATTCCTATTCGTTCAAGAGCTTCAATAACCTCATCTGCAGATTTCGAGCCGAAGTTCTTAATTTCTAAAAGATCTTCGTAACTGAATCCCATTAAATCTGAAACAGAATTAACTTGTGCTCTTTTCAAACAATTATAAGCTCTAACGGACAAGTTTAGTTCTTCTAATGGAATTTGAGCTTCAGGAGAAGGTTCTGGCTCTTCTGGTATTTCTTCAACCATTGTAACGGTGGCTAGGGGCTGAAAGAGTTCAATTAGCTGGTTTGCTGCTTCAGCAATGGCATCATCAGGGCTCGTTGAACCATCTGTTACAACTTCCATTGTTAATCTTTCTCTACCAGTTCCTCCTTCTGCCACGGCAGTTTCATCTATTGTGAAATTAACTCTTTTTACAGGCATAAAAACAGCATCAATCTGAAGCAAGTCAATAGACGTAGTTTCTTGGTTTCTTCGATCTACAGGTCTATAACCAACCCCTCTTTCTACATGAATTTCTAACTCTAGATTATGTCCTTCTTGAATTGTTGCAATAGGTTTTTCACCATCAACAATTTCAACTTGAGATGAAAATTGTATGTCATTTGCCTTTACTTCCATTGGGCCATTAACAACTAGTCTTCCAATCTCAAGCTCTGGGTTGGAACTATTAATAGAAAGTTGCTTACAATTTAAAAGAATATCTAGAACATCTTCTCTAACTCCAGGGATAGTGGCATATTCATGATTAATTCCTGCAATTCTTACTGCAGTTACAGCACTTCCTTCAAGTCCTCCCATAAGAACTCTTCTTAAAGAGTTGCCGAGAGTTGTAGCTTGTCCTCTTTCTAAGGGGCCAATTAAAAAAGTTCCTGTTTGGGAGCGATCATCTGATACTTGATGATCGATTCTGTCAATCTGGTATTGCAACACGGAAAAAAAGGGTTGAAAGTTTGTGGGGAGAGAAACGGTGGTTATACCCGAATCGTCAGAACTGTTGCTAGAAAAGGTGATAATGCGCAAATGGCTATTATTGAACTAGTTTGAAGATAGAAAAATAAAACTGGAAAATATAAAATAACTTTTGAAAAGAGTAGCTTTAGTTATCCAATACGATGGATCTTATTTTTCAGGTTGGCAAAGACAGCAAAATGCAAAAAGTGTTCAAGAGACAATAGAAAATTGCCTATTCCAAATATCAAATCAAATTATAAAAACATTTGCTTCAGGAAGAACAGACGCTGGAGTTCACGCTTCTGGGCAAGTAATTCATTTTGATATTGATTTCGTAATACCAATTGATCGTTATGCAGATGTATTAAATAGTAGATTACCTCATTCAATTAGAATCTTAGAATCAGTAGAAGTAAAAAGTAGCTGGCATGCTTGCTATTCTGCAGTTTATAGACATTATCGATACGTAATAAATAATAGTAAGATACCTAATTTGTTTTTAAATAAGTGGTCTTGGCATAGATATCAGAAATATCTTGATGAGTTTTCAATGTCAATTGCTTTAGATGGAATGATTGGAGAGCATGATTTTTTTGCTTTTCAAAAGAGTGGAAGTAATAGATCAACTTCAGTGACAACAATAAAATCTATAAAATTAGAAAGGACTGAGGATTTGATATTGATAGATATAAAAGCTACAGGATTTCTTTATGGAATGGTACGTTCAATAGTGGGTCAACTTGTTTTAGTAGGAGAAAAGAAAATAACACCAGATATTTTTAAAGATAGATGGGTTTTAAAAAAGAAACATGATGTTCGAGAGTCAGCGCCAGCCAAAGGTTTATGTTTCGTAAATTCTGTATACGAAGAAAATATTTTTAAAAGGATTAATAAAAATGATCTTTTCCCGAAATTTGTAATTAGAGGTTACTCCTAGCTTGGAAGATTTTATAAACTTAAATAATATATTTAGATAATCAAAATAATTGTTTATTACTCCTTCAATAAGGTAGAATCTAATACTGACAAAAATTTATTCAAGTAAAATTTATAAATGAATAAAACTATTACTCCCTCTATAGAAACTATCGAACGAAATTGGTTTTTAGTTGATGCTAAAGATAAGACACTTGGCAGGCTTTCTACAGAAATAGCTGCTGTTTTGAGAGGAAAGAATAAACCAACATTTACCCCTCATTTAGACACAGGTGATTTTGTTATTGTTGTTAATGCCGAAAAAGTAGAGGTAACAGGTAAAAAAGCATCACAGAAATTATACAGAAGGCATTCTGGTAGACCAGGAGGAATGAAAGTTGAAAAATTTGAATCACTTCAAGAAAGGATTCCTGAGAGAATAATTGAGCAAGCTGTCAAAGGAATGCTTCCTCATAATTCATTGGGAAGGCAGCAATTCAAGAAATTAAAAGTTTATAAAGGCTCAGATCATCCTCATGCTGCACAAAATCCTGTATTATTAAATAGTTAAACTCTAACAATGAATAGTCAAGTAAAAAACAAAGCAGTTTATTGGGGTACTGGAAGAAGAAAAACTTCTGTAGCAAGAGTTCGTTTAATTCCCGGCAATGGACAAATTAAAATAAATGGTCGTTCTGGTGATGATTACTTAAACTTCAACCCATCACACTTAAATTCAGTTAAAGCACCTTTGCTAACTTTAGGCCTTGAAAATTCATACGATATTTTTGTAAATGTTTTTGGTGGTGGTTTAACAGGGCAAGCAGATGCTATCAAGCAAGGAGCAGCTAGAGCTCTTTGTGGTTTATCTCCTGATAACAGGAAGCCTTTAAAAACAGAAGGACACCTTAGTCGAGACCCTAGATCAAAAGAAAGAAAAAAATATGGTCTTAAAAAAGCTAGGAAAGCTGGTCAATTCTCTAAACGTTAAAACATTTTTTATTATGCCTAAATCAGAAATTCATCCTAAATGGTATCCAGATGCAAAAGTTATTTGTAATGGAGAAGTCGTAATGACTACAGGTTCAACTAAGCCTGAATTACATGTTGATGTTTGGAGTGGGAATCATCCTTTCTTTACTGGCACTCAAAAAATACTTGATACTGAAGGTAGAGTTGATAGGTTCATGAAAAAGTATGGAATGGGTTCAGCCGATTCAGCCACTTCAAAAGAAACTAAAGAATCTAAAAAATCAGATAAATAAAAATTTACTAATCAAAAATTAAGCAAATTTTCAATTGGAATATACAACATTAATTGCAAGGTTGAAAAATGCTGCAGAAAGTTTTGTCACTTTGGAAATGCAGTTGGCTGATCCTGATATTGCAAATGATCCTAAAAAATTAGAATCAATAGCAAGAGAAAGAGCCAAGCTAGAACCTTTGGTTCTAGATTTCAATCAATTGCTTGATACTGATAAAGAAATTGGTGACTCCAAACAATTACTTAAAGATAATAGAAATGATAAAGATATGGAATTATTGATCAATGAGGAATTATGTAGTCTTGAAGATCTTAAGAATAAACTTATTGAAAAATTAACAATTGCTTTATTACCTAAAGATCCACGAGATGAAAGAAGTGTAATGTTGGAAATTAGAGCTGGAGCAGGAGGGAATGAAGCTTGTATATGGGCCGGTGATTTAGCAAGAATGTATGAAAGATATGGACAGAAAATTGGTTGGTCAGTAAAACCTATTAGTGCTTCTGAGTCAGATATGGGAGGATTTAAAGAATTAGTTATTTCGGTAAAAGGAGATTCTGTTTATAGCCAATTGAAATTTGAGGCAGGTGTTCATAGAGTTCAAAGAGTTCCAGCAACTGAATCTCAAGGTAGAGTTCATACCTCTACTGCAACAGTTGCAGTTATGCCTGAGGCTGATCCTGTAGAAGTTAAGATTGATCCAACTGAGATAGAAATTGGCACAGCCAGATCAGGTGGTGCTGGAGGTCAAAATGTTAATAAAGTAGAGACTGCTATAGATCTAATTCACAAGCCGACAGGTATCAGAGTATTTTGTACACAAGAAAGATCTCAGCTACAAAATCGTGAGCGAGCTATGGAAATTCTAAGAGCTAAATTATATGAGATTCAATTAAAAGAAGCTAATGCTAAGGAGAGGTCACAAAGGCTAATGCAAGTTGGAAGTGGAGATAGAAGCGAAAAAATTAGAACTTATAATTTCAAGGATAATAGAACTACTGATCATAGGTTGGGTTCCAATTTTTCATTAGAGCCAATTCTGGCAGGACAATTAGATGAAGTTATTGATGCTTGTTTAGCACAGGAACAGAAAAGGATGCTAGAAGATTTTAATGATAATGAAAATTAATTAATTTTAAGCAGCTAAACCAATCACATATTTACTCCATTCTTTGTGTTTTCCAGAGTCTATTTGCCTTGTGGCTTCAAAATTTAGATTACTTAATGGACGATATGGCTTTCGTTTTAAAGGCATATTTGCCTCTTCAGGGGTTCTATTACCTTTTTGGACATTACAACGAAGACATGCAGTTGTTACATTTTCCCAGTTGTCAGTTCCACCTCTGCTTCTTGGTAAAACATGGTCTATCGATAAATCACTACCTCTATGATTACAGTATTGACATGAGTTATTGTCTCTAAGAAGTATATTTTTTCTTGTAAGTGCAACCTCTCTGAAGGGAACTTTAACATAGTAGCGAAGCCTAATAACTGTAGGAAGGTTTTGCCCAGAATGTATTGCATATGATTGATCTTCTTCTAAACTTTCAGCTTTACCTTTGATCATTAAAATTACAGCTCTTCGCCAAGAAGTAATGTTTAAAGGTTCATAAGATGCATTTAAAACAAGAGTCTGGCTCATGCCAAAAATCAATTTACATGTCATGCTAGCGGTATATTTAAATAAGCGCATTTAATCGCTTAAACATTAATTCAAATTCTTTGAATAATAGAAAAAATAATTTTGATACTCTTCCAAGTTTTGAAGGGGAAATAGATCCAACTCAAAGAGCTTGGATAGAAGTCAGTGGTAAAGCAATAGAGGCAAACGTAAGGCAATTAAGATCAAAATTAAAAAATAATTGTGAATTCATGGCAGTTGTCAAGGCTGATGGATATGGACATGATGCAAAAGTTGTATCTGAAAATGCGATTAGAGGAGGTGCTTCTCAATTAGGAGTAGCAACATTAAAGGAGGGAATAAAACTTCGTTCTTTTGGAATAAATATCCCAATTCTTGTCCTTGGTAATCTTTATGCAAAAAAAGATCTATTAAAGTGTTTTAAAAACAATTTGATGCCAACTGTTAGTAATATTAGGGAGTGTTTGATTTGCAATAACATTGGAAAGAGTAATAATTTTAAATTTTCGTTACATCTAAAAGTTGATACTGGAATGTCAAGATTGGGATTTGAATGTAATCACTTTGTTCAACAATTTAACAATATTAAATCTCTCGAAAATATTTCTGTTCAGGGAATATACAGTCATCTTGCCTGCGCAGATGAAAAAAATGCCTTGAATCCCAAAAGTAGCACTCAACTACAAAGAGAAAAATTTCAAGAATTATTAAAAATGATAGATATTGATAATACTCAAAATATTAAGATTCATCTTGCTAATTCTGCCGGAATGATTCTTGGTAAAGATTTTCATTTTGATATGGTACGCGTTGGACTTTCCATGTATGGCTATGACCCGTTAGTAAAGATAAATGAAAATTTATTTCTCAAACCTGCTTTATTTTTAAAGGCTAAAGTGACTTTTGTTCGAACAATTGAAAAAGGTGTTGGAGTAAGTTATGGAAATAAATTTGTGAGTGATAGAAAAACAAAGTTAGCGGTTTTAAGTATTGGTTATGCTGATGGCATCATTAGAAATTTATCTGGCAAGATAAATTTGATTCATAATAAAAAACTTTATCCTCAAGTTGGATCTATAACCATGGATCAAATGATGGTCGACATTACAGATTCTAATGATATTGAAGTTGGTAGTACAATGCTATTACTAGGATCTGAAGGAGATAAATCAATATCTCCGATTGACTGGGCAGATAAATGTAATAGCATTCCCTGGGAAATTCTTTGCTCTTTTAAAAATAGATTGCCAAGAGTCCAAGTTGATTAGACATTTCGATTAAATAAATAATTTTGAATGTTTGCTCAAAAATTGATAATGTATAAGAAATGGAGAGGTGGCTGAGTGGTTGAAAGCGGCTCCCTGCTAAGGAGTTACAGGAGGTAACTTTTGTCGAGGGTTCGAATCCCTCCCTCTCCGTTATTATTCGGTTTCAAAAAGTAATATACAGTCTAGAAGCGCTTTTATCCCAAAAAAATAGAAAAAGCAGATTGTCTTGGTTTTAATGAATATATTAAATTCAGATTAGTAAATTGAGAATAAAATGATTCTTCAATTCTTAAACTTCAGTTAGAGATCTTAGGTATAATTAAATATAATTTATAAAAATGATTGAAGATATTCTCCAAGCAAATTTTATTACCGTTAAAAAAGACGGAATTTATGGATGTTTATCAGATTATGGTGAACAAGACTTAGAAGTAAGAACAAGGGAAGAAGTTGCTTCAAATCATTTTGAGTCTCTCCTTGATGAAATTTCAAAACACCATAGTATACCTGTTATGGACAAAGAGATATTGAGATTTTTAGAAAGTATACCTTACAAAGGAACTATTCTTGACATAGGAGGATGCTGGGGTTGGCATTGGCGAAAGATTAATGAAATTAGACCTGATATTAAGGTTGTTATTGTTGAACTTATAAGATCAAATTTGTTCATTGCAAAAAGTATGTTAGGTGAATTAATAGATAAAAATATTTTTCTTGTTCATGGAAATGCCATAAATTTACCTCTAAATGATCATTCTTTTGATGGTGTTTGGTCAGTACAAGCAACCCAACACATCCCTTCATTAGAATTGGTTTACAGAGAAGTATATCGAGTTTTGAAAGTAGGAGGATTATTTTCTGATTACAATCTAAATAATTCAAGTCTCACAAAATTTATTTATAGATTTTTAGGAAAAAAATATGTAGTAGAGGGTACAGCGAAAAATCAATTCTTTTTAAGAAGGACAACTGACAAAAATAGATCATTATTAAGCAAGATATTTAAAACAAAAATTCGCAGTAGGTATACAGAAATTTTGTTTTCACCAGAATACAAGTTACCCATTGGAGGTAGAGAAAAATCTATATTAGGGATTGGAGATTCTTATTTAGCAAACTTTGGTTATTTGTTGAACCCATTTGCAAGGCAAAGATCTTTACATGCTTTAAAATTAAAAGTTTTTTAAAATCTTTTTATTCATTTTTCTTTTGAGCATTTTATTTCCTTCGCACAATAAGAGTTTTAATCTAAACTTCCTCTTCGTATATTTATGAAGTGAACTAGTACTTATAAAGCTGATAAATTACTATAAAAGCATAAATACTTTTTTACTAATCCATGAAGGGTTTTGGAGAGCAAAACAATTCAAAAAAGAAAAAAATTAAAAATAGCAGTTCTTATAAAGATAAGTTGATTAATATAGCAATAAATTTACATGCAAAAGGCAAAATTTCTCAAGCAGCGAGATATTATCAAAATTGCCTGAATCAAGGTTTTAATGATCATAGAGTTTTCTCAAATTATGGGATAATTTTGCAAAATCAAGGAAGATTAATAGAAGCAGAAACATATATTCGCAAAGCAATTGAAATAAGACCTAATTTCCCAGAAGCACATCACAACTTAGGGAACATCTTACGAGAAATTGGAAATTTCAAAGATGCAGAATTGTCTACTCGCAAAGCAATCGAACTTAATCCTAATTTCAAAGAAGCTCACTTTAACTTGGGAATAATCTTACGAGAACTTGGACATTTGAAAGATGCACAAATTTCATTTCAAAGAGTGGTTCAACTAAATCCCAATTTCATAAATGCGCATATAAATCTGGGGAATATCCTACGAGAACTTGGAAATTTTAAAGATGCAGAAACTTCCTTTTGCAAAGCAATTGAAATAAGACCTAATTTCCCAGAAGCACATTACAACTTAGGGAACATCTTACGAGAAATTGGAAATTTCAAAGATGCAGAATTGTCTACTCGCAAAGCAATAGAACTTAAGCCTAATTTCAAAGAAGCTCATTATAACTTGGGAATAATCTTACGAGAACTTGGAAACTTAAAAGAAGCAGAAATTTCCTTTCGAAGAGTGATTCAACTAAATCCCAATGATGCCAAGGCGCATTTAAATCTTGGAAATATCATAAGAGACCTTGGAAATTTAAAGGATGCAGAATTATCTACTCGCAAAGCAATTGAACTTAATCCTAATTTGGCAATTGCTTATTATTCTCTATCGATTCTTCAATACTCTAATGAAAATAGCATGTGGAAGAGACAACTTTTCTCTGAAAATATTTTAAAGAACAAATCACAAATTGATAAAGTTAATATTTACTTCGCAAGAGCAAATATTCTTCATAAGGAAAAAAAGTACGAAGAAAGCTCAAGATACCTTAAATTGGCGAATAAGTTAAAACTTGATTTTAAACCATCTAAAACTGAGGATAGAATAACCAAATCTAAAAATTTATTTGTTGAAACTGATAAAATAAAAACTAATCACATAAAAAATACTAACTATCCTGAAAGTATTTTTATTGTAGGAATGCCAAGATGTGGATCTACATTACTTGAGTCAATCCTTAGTTTTAATAATGGTGTCTATGATTTAGGCGAGATTGATATACTCGAGGAATCGTTCCAAGAAAATAAAAAAATTGATCAAGAATCGACTCTCGCTAATATTTACCTGAGAAGAATAAGAGATTATACAAATGAGCTTAATATTACAACTAACAAATGGTTATATAACTATCAATATACAGGTATAATCTCTAGTCAAATCCCTAATACTAAAATTATTCACTGTTTTCGTAATCCCTTAGATAATATTCTTTCGATTTATAGGGCAAATTTTTCTAATGGGAATGAATATTCCTCTTCGCTCGTAGATTGTACAAAAATTTATTTAGATCAAGAGGAAATAATGATTAAGTATAAGAAAAGATTTCGCTCAAAAATTTATGACTTAAATTATGACTCATTAGTCGGCGATCCTAATAAAGAAATTAAATCTTTGATATCCTGGTTAGGTTGGCAGTGGAATAATTCATATCTTAGCCCTCATCTAAATCCAAGATCGGTATCTACGGCCAGCACTGTACAAGTTCGTTCACCAATTAATTCAAATTCAGTTGGTGGATGGAAGAACTACATAGATATGCTTAAACCTTCTATTGAAATACTTAATCAAACTGATAGATATTGTAATTTGCTTTAATAAATTATTAAAAATAAGAAAATGTAATTTGCATTTGTTTGATTATATATTCTTCAGTTCTAGAAATATTAATACCATAAGTTTTAGTTGATATTCATTATTTTAGTCATTGGAGAATAATCCTTAATTATATTTCAAACTACTTTCAAGAGAAGTTACCGAAATTTAAGGAATTTAGTTGAATTCCTCCCTCTCCGTAATATGTTTATACCAGTTATTTTATTCTTAGTATTTTTTAAAAAAATCAATATCTATATTTTTAAGATCATTTACTGTTTTTAAAACTAAATCAGCTCCTGCTTCCTTAAGTTTTGATTCATATGCAATACGTTCTTTTATCCTATTTTCTAAATGGAGATGAGGTGGGGCTACGCCAATGCTTATAAATTTTTGAGTTGGAATTCTTTTTTTTGCATTTGTAACTGTATTTATATCAGCAATTGTGTCACCGACATATGCAATTGGCACATTTTTATTACCCAGATTACTTTCGCAAAGCTTGGTTGCCAAGTAAATAAAACCTTGAGGATCTGGCTTATCAGGAGCATCACCCATTGCAATTAATGGAGGAGATTCTAATTTTAATCTATTTTCTAAAACAAATTTTGCTGATGCAGGTTCAGCTCCACTAACAAATCCCCAACTAATTTTATTTGCACTTAATAAAGTAAAAAATTCTTTTTCCACTAATAACTCCTCATTTTTTATGAAGCCCGACCAATCATTACAATCTTTATTTGGATTTCCACCAAAGTAGAAGTCTTCAAAACATCTAATTATGTTTTCTCTTTGAGGTTGTTTAAGTTTTAGATTCTTGCTTTTAATATGCCTCTTTATCAGTTCTAAACTTAAATCCCAATCGTTATTCCATATACCTTCGTTTTTTGCATTATCTATATCTCGATAACTAGGCTCCCAACCGCAAAATCGATAAACTGTTTTTTTTAGTGAGAGCCTATAACTATTCTCTACGCTCCGTATAACACCATCTATATCAAATAAAATTACACCAATATTCTTCAAGGAATTAATCTAGATACTATATTATTAAACATTAATATTCTCTTGTAAAAAAAGCAAAAACGAAATTTTTAATGATCAATAAAAATGTAGTTGGAAATTACTTTTTATAAATATCCTCTTGGAGTTAAAAATATTTCATCAACCAAAGTAGTTTTAGAGTTGCCAATAATAATGATTGATAGCATATCTATATCTTGTAAAGGCATGCTATCTAAACTAAAAAAGCTTTTGGACTGATTTTCTCTTCCTACTTGTCTTCCTACTAAGACTGGAGTATTTCCTGGTCTATATCCTAAGCACAGTTCTATGGCTCTTTTCAATTGCCAATTTCTTTCAAGCGATTGTGGATTGAAAATGGCAATTACAAAGTCTCCTAATAAAGCACCTGCAATTCTTTTTTCTATAGATTCCCAAGGGGTTAACTTATCACTCAAACTGATTGAACAAAAGTCATTCATTAATGGGGCTCCACCAATTGCTGCAGCCAACTGCATGCTACTTATTCCTGGATGTACTTCAAATGAAGGCCTAAAATCTTTATGAACTTTTTGAATTAATTCTAAAAGTAGGCCAGCCATCCCATAAAAACCTGCATCGCCAGAGGATATTAGTGCTACTTTTATTCCCTCTTCAGCAAGTTTTATAGCTTTCTCACATCTCTCTTTCTCTTCAGTAAGATTACTTTCAATCATTACTTGGTCTTTTCTTTTAAGAGGTTTAATTAGATCTAAATACATTTTGTATCCAATCCAAATAGAACATTTTGATAAAGCTTTTCTAGCATCATTTGTTAAATAGGAAATATCTCCTGGCCCACTACCTACAACATGAATCTCACCAGTTAATGGGGAATATTGATTTTTAGATTCAGAGACTGCAATAGTTACTGCGCCAAACGTACTTTTTGAAGAATCGACACTTTTAAAAATCTTTTTTTCTTTCAATAGTTTTGAACCTTGTCCTGCAGCCAGCATGCAAGCTGCTTCAGCAACTGAAGGTGTACCAATTTCATTGAGTACTACATTCGATGGGTTTGGGGTATTGATTGACGAGAGCTCTTCAGATGCAAAAAATTTTATAGGTAAATTTTTTTCTTTTGAGATTTCTAAAATTGCCTTCTCATCTTTTTTTAAATCAACAGTTGCAAAACCTGCTATTGATAATGGAGATAAATTATTACTATCTA
>QCTC01000019.1 GCA_003211315.1 Prochlorococcus sp. AG-670-O17
ATTTTTAATAGAAAAGGGATTTCACAATAGAGAACTCACAAGAGTGTTTGTAGGTCGAGACTCATTTTTTAGAAATTCTGAAAATTAATTTGAAATTAGTCTGATTTGATATTTTCTAGAATCAACTTAGCGATTTTGATTTCTATGGGAATTATGGATAATCTATTACCTTTCTTAACGAGTAATAACTCTTCCTCGTTAAATAAAATTTTTAATTCAGGCAGACTTAAAATGTTGTCTGATTTAAATAGATACTTTAATTTTACACAATCCCATCTTGGATTATCTGGATTTGATTTAGGGTCATAGTATTTTGATTCTTTTTGGAATTGAGTTGGGTCAACAATATTTAGATCTATAACCTCCATAAAACCAACGATTCCAGGAGGTTTGCAATTTGAATGGTAAAAAAAAACTTTATCATTAATTGCCATTTTTCTCATGAAATTACGTGCCTGATAATTTCGAATACCATCCCATAAGGTAACTCCATCTTTTTTTAAAGTATCAATACTATAAGCATCTGGCTCACTTTTCATTAGCCAGTAGTTAGGTTCAGTCATATTAGTTATTTAGAAGAAAGTTGCAATGTGTGAACGGTGTGTGAACAGAGTGAGTATTAGCTCTTCTCTGATTAGGTTCAAATCATCGATTTATTTAATCTAATTTACCGTATAAATATGAATTAAAAATATAGAAACAGATCTCTAGAGATAGAATTTTTTATTATTTAACAACAAGAGCAACCGCTATCAGATTCAGATTCTGGATGAATAGAAGTTAGTGCATCTGCAATATCTCTCAGCATATCTGCAACATATTCAGGAGGGCACCCAAATTTATTAACATAAGCAACACTTTGTTTTGCCATATCTGTATAGGCAGGCAAGATCATGTTGTCTAGCTGGTCTTTAGTTGGTTGCCACTTTAATTCGCAATTATCTGACATCTGTGAAAATAATATTTAATTTTCAGTTTAATGACTAAAAAACAATTAACAATAAGTCTGTATAATTTTTACTTTCTAAAGTTTTTGAATTCTAATTAAGGGTTATATATTTATTTTTTAATATGATTATCATTTTCATTATTTGCTATTAATGAAAGCATTATAGTTAGTGTGTGATTGCTTTTTAGTATTGTATTCTTTATAATTAAATTCGAATATCTAATTTATTATGATTACTGCCTTATTAAATAATATTCTTATCAATAAGATATCTATTTCTAATAAAGAGGAAGTATGTCCTGGATGTGGATGCACTTGTCCTTGTGAGTGTAAAGATTGCGCAGAATGCTCAAATTGTGGCGATAATTAAAATTCATAAATCAAATAAAAATTTAAGTTTATTACTTCTTTAAATTTTTGAGATCAGAATAAGATCTTTACATTTAAAAGAAAAAATTTATACCTATTTGAATAACCTTTGGTTTATTTTAATTGACCACAATAAAATTTTGTAAGGAGCTTTTATTATTAGTTAGGTAATTTAATTTCATTATTTTTAATGTCAGAAGATCAAATAAAAAAATTTTTAATTGAAATACAAAAAAATAAAAACCTTCTTGATCAAGTTTTAAGTGTTGCGACTGCTAATGAGATTGCCAAAATAGCAAACGATTCGGGATTTAAATTTACAGGAAGTGAATTAAAAAATATTTCTAATAAAGTTTTAAATGGAGTAAAAATAAAAAGTCAAGATACATCGCCATCTTATAACTTTGGAGAAGGTGGGAATTAATATAATCTTCTTTAAAAGTATTGCTAAACTTTATTTATCCTACCTCCATAGCACCCATTACCAATTTTAAAAAAACCAGAAGAAGCTTTTAGTAATTCTCTTTCATTGCTAACCTTTGATAGCTTTGAGGATAAACCTGAAAATAGAACTTTATTCACTTCATGGGATTTGATTTCTGTTTGATAAGGATGCCATATTTCATTACCCTTTAGGAGTATCGCTTCTCCACTAAATTTAATATTTGTGTTTTCAAAGCTCCAGCTTGAAGGCTTAATTTGAGTGGGTTTGTGTGTGTAAAAAGTACCTTTAATATTTTTCTCATTTGAAATGGTTCCCTTCAGAGCATTAGATCTTCTTTCAGATAAAACTATAGAAATATTAGGGACCTCTTCTGAAACTAAAACACAATTTATAGGTTGTATTATTTCAACTAAAAGAAAATACAATTACTTTAAAAAATAAGTTAATTACTTATGAGTTTATACCAACCATCAATAATTTCTTAATGCCAAAGTAGCCAAAATAAACCACAACCATAAATAACACCTAATAAAACTATTACTGGAAGAAGAAAGCTTTTCATTTAATTAAAAATTTATCTAAACCGTTTTGTTGGACGTATATAAAAAACCAAATAGCAACAGATAGATTTAATAGTACTGTCAGTGATATAGAAATTATTAAAAACTTCTTCCCAACCCCATTTTGGGTAGAATTATTATGAGTAGTTGAAATTGACTCAAGCTCCATAAAAAAGAGTAGATTGCTTATTAGTTTATACCAACTTTCAAATATATATTTTTAATTTAAATTCTTTATTAACAAGAGATTTAAAATTCTTCAAACACTGGGATGTATTTTAAGTTACTTTAAGAAATATTTTTAATGTATAAATTTGTGATAATTAATTTTAAATAATAATTAATGAATACATTTTAATCAATTAACTTTTATATTTAAGTTTATAATTGGTCCCTTTAGTTTATACATTTTGTACTTGAATCTTTTAAATTAAATATCTATCTTTGTAGAAGTATTTAAATTTTTAAAAACATGGAAGGAGTAACTAAAGATCCAACATTATTTTTACTTTTTGGGAGTATTGGGCTTCTACTTTTTGGTTCAATAGGCTATGGAATTTATACAACAGTTGGACCTTCATCATATAAATTAAGAGATACAATTAAAGAGCATGCAAGGTTACATGAATTAGGTATTGCGCATGGACATAATAGTCAAAACCATAATGAAGCAGATCATATTCATTAATAAAGTATATTTAAATGTATTTATTTTTTTTTAATTCTGACTTAACAACTGAATTTTTTTTTATTTCAATTTTTTCTGGAGCATTATTATCGTTCTTTATTTTCCTGATTTTTTGGTTATCTAATCAGAATTCAATTTTTAAAAAGCAATAGTTTCATTAGATAAAATTTGAATATTGTTTTCGGTATTTTTGAAAATTAATAATTATACTTCCAACTTAACTTTTTAATTAAGGAAGTTAGTAGGGAGAGGTTAGAAACTTTTTAACTTAACTAATACAAAGTGCTGTATAAAACTTTCTTGCCTTATTAAAACTACATGTAATAGTAGTATTTAATTTTATATATGTATTTATGGCATTAGTACCTTTCAAATCAACTGAGAAACAAGGCAAAGCGAGTAGTAAAAGTATTTTTAGTCTTGCCTTGGTGATGTTTTCCTTGATAGCTTGGATGTGCTTATTTAAATAGAAAAATTATGTCTAAAAAAGAAGGTAAAGAATTAGCTACAGTAAAGGTTTACCTTAATACTGGGATAATTGCAGGATTAGTAGGTGTTGGATTTGTTGCCTCAACTTTGATATTTGGAGTATTACTTTTGGTTTTAAAATAATTTTTTAAATATAAATTCAACTCTTTTTCATTAGATTTTGAAATCTCATATGAACATATAAATTTAACATCAGATTTAAATTCTTTTAAGAATTTATTTTGATCTTTAATAGAGTTCTCAGGAATTGCTGAAAAGAAATATTTATATTTCAATGTTGATTCATTATCAAGACCAGTGAAAAGATTTTTTCCTAAAGAATCGCAATATTTTTCTGCCAGTTGGTTGCTAGGGGTATCTTTTTGCGGATATGTAATTGCAAATATTGGTAATATATTCAAGAGAATAAAATTTATGGCTAAAACTAATAAAAAAAATGATTTCAGTATACGCCTCATTCATCCTTTTTAGAATTTAAAAAAGGTCTTAATTTGTTTTTTAATTCATCAATTGGCTTTTCAATAAATTCTGGTTTCTTTAATACTGCAAGTACAAGCCATCCTGCGCTAATAGCTATAACCATGCCTAAATAAGCAAAACCGTAAATCATTTATAAAATTATTGTTTTAATAACTATTCTACTTCTTTTTTGACTTCTTCTTTAGGCTCATCAGTTAAATCGTTTCTAATCTCTTCTTTCTTAATTCCCTCTTTAGACGCATCCTTAAGATCGTTTTTAATCTTTTCTTTCTGGTCTAATGCAACTTTAATTTCTTTTCTTCCAAAATCATCTTTCCCTGCAACAAAAAATACTATAGTAACTAAAAAAAACAGAGCAAAAAGTAAAACTTCCATTATCTAATACTCTTAAATTATTTACATTAAATTAATTTATATAGCTATTTTTATCAATATCAAATAATACAACCTTCTGTTAATTTAGATCATCTAATCAAATCTTCTCTTTTTATTTTTTGTTTGATACTGTAGTGCAGCTTTTAAATGTTGTACTTCTTTTTCTAAGTTTTTAATTCTTTTTTCTAAATCCTCGGTAATAGTCATTTTAAAGTTTGGATAGAGTTTGTGTAAAAGATACTTTCAGGTTATTCTGAGACATAATTGACTCATTAGTGTGCAAAATAGTACAAATGATACAAGGTAGTCGCGCGGTTTAGTTACAATTAGTAATATTTATTTATCAACCCTAAAAAAAATGAACTCAAACAAGGACATTCTCGACAGAGCCATAGGAAGACCAGCAATGATGGCTTTCATGATTTTAGTTGGAACATATGTAACAACAGGTCAACTTATTCCAGGTGTTTTTTAATGGAAAATAATAACTCAAAAATGAATATCGATCCTCAAAAAACAAGTGCAGAGAAATTAAATGGCAGATTTGCTCTAGTTGGGGTTATAGCTCTTGTGGGAGCATACATATCAACAGGACAAATTGTACCAGGGATTATTTAAGAACTTATTTAAACTCCACCACCATGTAAGCTAGCTATTAGGATTTTAAGTTGGCTTTTTTTAAAGTTATTTTCTATATCTAATATTATCTTCCAGGAAAAAATAATATCTAAGAGTGAATTTTTTTTAATTAAAAGGAGAGGTGTTATTAGTAGGGGCAATTAATAGGATTTCAAAGACTATTCCAGTCAAGGCTATGGGCAAAACCCAAACACCTATAAATCTATGATCAAAAAATCTTATATGATCATTACCTTTAAATACATTTTTTAAAGAAGTGTATAAGGTTTCTGGTTGATTATAAGAAGGACCTGTTTTTGATGGTGAGTAAGGTTTTATGAAAGCAGATGATGCATAGAATTTAGAAATTTTCTTTATAAAAAATATAGGCAAAACCCAAATAGCTACAAATCTAGCACCCAACCATTGTCTTGCATTAGGAAGAGCGTACTCTTTAATAGATTTATTTTCTGGCATTCCAGATTCTAAATCCCTATAAATATTTTCTAAAGTATTTTCTTTGCTTGAGTTACTTGTCATTTAAATTGCTAAGTGATGATTATTTTATGAATTTAAATCTTTAATAAAAATATTCCTAACTACTAAAATAACTAAAAAGCAGTTAAGAATATTTCCTTTGGCTAGGTTCATAAAGACGGATTTTATACCGCTGCAGATTCGCCAAATATCTACATACACTTTATAGATAAAAAACTATTTTTTTTAAAGTAAATAATATACAAACATATGAATAATTTTTAATTATAAAAGTGATTTTTTAATACAAGCTTTTTCAGTGAGAAGTTCTAATTCAAGAAAAAATATTTTCTTAGCACCTATTGTTGATGCTTAAACAAAGTCAGAGGATTAAATTACTAATATATTAGGGAAAGTTAAATTTGCGGCGAATCAGCCTTCTGCAATACTTTTAATTGATAGCTATTTAAAGAAAAAATAAATTCTTTTCTATTCTTTTTTGATCAATAGTTCTTTTACATTTTTCAACTAATAAACTAGAAAAACTAATATTTTCATTATTTCTATTTTTTAATACTTTTGATATTGAAAATATCTCATTTAATCTTTGCGAGATATGTTCGCTTTCAGTAAATAACCTCTCTCTCAAGCCTATATGTGAAGTATTGAAATAAGCTTGTTGAATATTCGTTATCCTGTAACTTAATGAATCAACTTCCATTAGTAAGTTGTTGATTATGGATTCGGATTTATACATATTTCGTTTATAGAGGTGAGCCTTCAATAAAAGATGGAGCCACACTTACTGTCTGTGTTCCAATTGGAGCTATTAATAACTCAGATGAACGGAGTTTTGAGATTAATCTTGTAGATGTTACTCGTGTTGAACCTATTAATTCTCCTATCCTTTCATGTGTAAGCCTAAAAGGTAATTCGCACCATTGACCGCATCTTCTTCCCAGACGGTTAACTAATATTGAAAATAGAGCTTGTAGTCTTTGCTCTGCATTTCCTAGATGCCTAATCCTAAGCAGTTGTAGCGTCCATTCATTAACAGCATCAAAACCAGAATTTTCAGCAATATTAACATTACTTTGAAAGGATAAATCAGTTAAGGCTTCTACACAAACACCTTCACTGCATAATAAATCAGTTCTTAATTGATCTCCTGATTGCAAGAAAGCAAGAGTCATTCCTTCTGTTTCTTCACATGGGCAATATACCCTTGCAATACCGCTTTCAACCTCAAGACAGGTTCCTACTGGTCTTGATGAAGGATCTATAAGAACTGATTGACCAGTTACTAATCGAACAGTTTTTGATGAATATTCTCCATAACTATGGAAATTCATGTACCCAGACTTTTGATAATGAGAATTAATATCAATTATGCATTAATAGGTAGCTTATTGCAATAGATTCTCATTATCAAATCTTATTGAATTTTATCTTTGCATTACTAATTTGAATATAATTTAATTAGGAAGAGTTTTTTAATCAGATATGAACTCTATAAAATCTGCCAAAATTGCTGCTAATAAAATATTATTTTTATTAGGATTTCTATTAAATTTAAACCTCATTTTCTAAGATTGCGAAAAAGAAAATGAGGTTAAAGAGAGGTTCTCATTACAAACCGAAGTTATCAAAGCTAACGGCTAGTAGATTTCTCTAATTTCTACTTTTATATTTATACATTGAGTTTCTAAATTTAGGAAGATTTATTTTATACATTCAGATGATGCATTTTATTTTAAATTAGTTTTATTGATAATTAATTAATATGTTTACAAGATTCATTGAAAGATGAAAAAAAGCATAAAGGGAAACTGCTAAAAACATAAATTGTTCTAAAGGAATCATAATAAATAATAAATTATTTGAATTTTGTTTAGTAAATTAATTTTTTGATAGGAAGATGTTTTCTAGCATCAAATCTCCGCTTGATCGTTGATTTTTTATATTCAGTTTTTTTTGGTGATCACCTTTAGATGAATTAAAAGCTCCCCATCTTTTAAGCCAAAACAAAGTGTAGAAGAATGCAACTATAAAAGGAGATCCCACAATTAAGTATCTTATATCCATTTAAATTCTTTTAATTAATAAGATTTAAACTGCATAGCCAAAATTGCTCCTAGGAAGAAAACAGTTGGAATTCCTAAGGCATTTACAGCCGCAGTTCTTACTGTGAAGACTGGATAACCTTCCTCAGGTCTGTTCGTATTGATAATTGACGAATCTTCCCATACTTGATAATTCTTAAAAGGAGCTATACCATCTTTAGGTAATCCAAAAGGTGTCAATCTAAATACATCCCATTTACCTAACCAAAAAACTGTGAAGATCCAAGAAAAAATAATAGGAGTAATAACTAGTACAATTCTAAAGTCCATTTTTATAAAAGTTAATTGATTTTATTTTGAACTCTTAGAACAAATTAAATTTATATCTTTAACTTATATTTAAGTAAAAACACTTATTAACATCAATTTTGATCATTAATCACTATAGGAAATGATTTATTATTTTAGTTAAAGTACATTTTATAAGTCTTACTAAATAAATCTATTGTAGATTTGGAAATATCCTAAATTAAAATTATGGAGACATTTAGATTTCTTCTTTTTGGTATTGCAGGTTTAAGTTTAATCTTTTGGGTTGCGGTAATAGCTTTATGGCATACTTATATGTTCCCAACTTTCTTTAATGAAGATAAAACTTTTAATTCTGTTATGACTAAGGAAAATTCTCTTACCTCAGAACCAATTCTTGGTAATTTAGTTAACAGTAATAACTTCATAAGTAGACAAAAATATTCAATGAAAAATTTTGTAATAGCTGACTTTTCATCTATTCAAAATAATTTTAGATTGAATAAGTTGTATACAACCGTAATGATCGGAGTATCATTTGCCACTTTTATTTTTCTTACCTTCGGATTAAGTAGTTCTATAACAACGGCTAGTTAAATGGAATCAATATATACGTTAGTTTTTTTAACTTCTTTCCTTTATTTAATCTTTAATTCACTGAAAGATTTAGATATTAAATAATAAATAAAAGTTCCCATTATTTTTTTGCGTCTACCAAAAATTTTCTTCTTATAAAAAAGAATATTAATGTAGTTATTATCATTACTGGAGGGTGAAAAGATATTGAATTTAAATACTCGTAGTAATTAAAGTTTTCCATAAATTTCGTGAAGAATAAATGAAACTATAAAACAGATTCAAATTATTAACTGATTTATATAAATCATATGAAGGTATAAATTGAGAGTGAAAAATGTTTTTACATCTTGCACAATATGCATTTTAAAATTTCTGTTAAAAAGTTTGAGTAAAGTTTGAGTAAAAAATTACGATTCCCTGAGATCCCAGTAATAGCTAGACGCGCTCACTTTTCATTAGTTAAAACTTTTCTTCAGTCATATCAAGGGATCTTAGCGAATTTTAAAGCTTTGAGTAGGAGTTACTCAAACTTTTTTGTATGAATTTATTATCCATCAAAGTCTCTATTTAGGGAAGTGATGGGTGGTATGGGGTCAAATCCATGCCGCGTGTAAATGTAAACCCCAAGCGAGATTTAGATTATTTTTTTTCGAAAAATTTTATAGGTTAATTAATATCCAAATTCCCTTTCAGACCATCTTTCCATACGAAGCATATAATCCCGATGCATATTGTTCTGTATTCTTTTTGTTTCCATGTCCATTCTTAAAGTCGCATCGTAACCTGATCCGCCTCCACTTTTTTTTCTTGCTTGATTTTTTAAACTTTGCAATTCATAGTCAGATAAGCAACCTATTTCAACTACCTTTTCCTTCTTCATAAAACCTTTTTCTACATTCCAATAAAATCTTTTGCCTTCAGAACAGGTTCTTGAAGCGGTATAAGTAATACCTTTATGGTTGAATTGACTACGTACATTAGCGCTCCGCTGTTCTCTGGTTAGACGATCTCTAGCTAATTTATCTTTTCTCTTTTGTTTTTCTAAAGCTAATTTATCTTTTACTTTTAGTTTTAATTTTGATGATAAGTAATCTTGATTTACTTTTTTACAACTGTATAAACCAATTAAACATCTCTTTGCGTTTTTTTCTTCACTAGTGAATGTTGAAAAATATTTTACACATCTCTTATAGCCATTTCCATTATCATTATAATTATCATTTTTACAAAGATCATGAACTTCAGGATCTACTCCTGCATTAATAGCAGTAGGTAAAGCAAGAGCAGCTAGTAGTGGGAGTAGAAAACGTTTCATTAATTACATCTAGGCTTATTTTTCCACACTGGAGAATCACAATTTATATTTCCTATCTTTCCTTTTTTTTCACTAGTAGTTTTTTTCATGAAATCTATTATTGGGGGATTGTCATAAGGGTTATTCCCTTTGTCTCTCCCATGAGTTTCTTGAGGACCTTGGCTAGCGGGATAGCGATAATTTGGAATTGGAACTGCTTCCTGTCTTTTCCAACGAGCAAATGCTCTAATGAAATCTCTGTGTGCATCTCTATGTTTAAAAAGGAAAAGAGCTTCTCTCCTTTCTCCGGATTTAGAAATATATGAAATGTAATTGTAGTAATCAGGACCATCCCAAGCTCCACCTCCCTCCTCATCGTACCTGTAGCCAATTAATTGACTTCTCTGAATTCCACCTTGACCTTCTACCCACATTGCAGGACCTTGAAATCTTACTCTACATTCGTTTTTGATTTTTCTACACCATGCATCATGGTAACTTTTAGGACCATCTTTAAACATACCAACAGGAAAATCTGCGTCTCCGAAATCAGCTTTGGCATGTTGGCTTGTACTAATAACATTTAACAAGCTGATCAATAATAAAAGTAGATATTTTTTCATTATTATTTTCCCTCTAGACATTCAAAACCCATACTTCCGCTACTGCTTACATTTTTACTAGATTCCCATATAGCTCCCTGAAATTGACATTCTGCCATATCTTTCATGGGAACTACTGACAATGAATTAGCTCCTAAATTACCATATCTGAGAACTAACCATACCGTTTCTTTATTAGTCCCAGATATATCTTTCAAGGCTTTTAATGAATCTTTCTTAACTTCTTTTAAATCAATTAAAGCATTAGCTTTATTAGCTTTTAATTCATTTAAACTTTTTAATCTTAAAGAATCTATCTCATTTAAAAGATCACTTTTAACTGTTTTGATTTCCGATAAGGTCTCTTTTCTAGCTTGTTTTAATTCCAATAAAGTCTTAGATATTTCAGCTTCTGTATCTGTTTGTTTTTTTAAAGTAGTCCAAACTTGAGTTGAGGATAAAACAACGATTCCTAATGTGCCAATAATAGAAAGAGTCTTATAAAACAAATTGTTTGGCATTATTAAAGAGTTAATTAAAAAGCATGATAGTGAATTCTTCTAATCCAATCAATAATCTATTAATGACTATTGATTTAGTTATTCGATAACTTTCAATCACTAAAAAGTTCGAATGAGGTTCGAATGGAATTTCTTGTAAAAAATAAAACCCTTGCTATGACTAGCAAAATGCATCTTGCTCTTTTTTCATTAGCCAAAAATTTTCTTCAGTCATATCAAGGTATTTAGAGGAAATTGCAAATCGTGAACGAATCGTGAATGTAATATCATACTATTCGTTTTTATATATTCATTATCCTGCAAAGTTCCTATTTAGGAAAGGGATGGGTGGTACGGGGTTAACTCCTTCGCCGTGCTTATCTGTAAACCCTGAGAGGAATTTATAATATTTAGTTTGTATTTTTAATCACTTAAAACAGGATATCCTCTTAAATCACTAGTCATATTTTGAGAATCGTTGTAAATTATTTAAATTATTTTTAATCTTTTAAGTGAGTTCGGAATTAAAAGTTAAGGCTGAAAAATTAAGAGAAAGACTTCTTGACCTTTCGGGAAAAAATAGTTTTATAAGATATAACCATACGACGGGAGGTAAAAATCCTAATAAACAAAAATATCTAAGAATCGTAAATGAAATACCAGAACTTTTAGTACAAAAATTAAGAAAAGGAACCAGATATCAACTTCAATCGAAACCATCTGAAGCTAATTATGATTTTAACCTCCCTTTCATAACCCCTAAAACTGCAGCTCTATATAAAAAAAGTAGTAAATCAATACAAGTATATGAGGGTGCAACTAAATTCGGATTATCATGCGCTGGTATTCGGCAAGACAGTAATAGTTATGAAAAAGATAAAGGAATAAACGTTTTATATGTCGCAATAGGTTTTCTTAAATATCCTCCCTTTAGAGGAGTAGTGCCGACATCAAAGCCAAAAGATCCAAATAAAAAACAAAAAAAAATTCCTACAGAATCATTTGCACCTTTAATCCTCTATCCAGTTAAATTAACAAGAGAAAAAACCGCCTCAGGTTTTAATTATTTTTTAGAGACAAGTGAAGAAGAATTAATATTAAATAGGTCTTTAAATACAAAGCTGACTAAAGAAGAAGGCATTACATTACCTGAATTAAAATATGAAAAAGAAGATACTCCTCTTATTGAAAGCTATTTTAAAGAAATAAATATTGCTCTTGCAGAAAAAAATGAAATTGAAGGATCTAATAAATGGGAATTAAAAAGATGGACAACTCTGGGAATATTTAAATTTGGTAAATTAGCAATTTTTGAAGACACTGATTTTTCTAAGTCTTGGTCAAAAAATCCATTATTAGATAAACAACTAGTTCAGGATTTTATTAACGGTGTTCCATCAAATTCAGTTGAAGATATTGGTGATATGGATATTTACCAAGATCAATTTGAAAATATTCAGATGCTTGGTCAAATACCTAAGTTAATTGCAGAAGCTGATAGTACTCAATATAAAGTAATCGTTAAAGCCCTTGAGGGCAAAAGCATGGCAATACAAGGTCCTCCAGGAACTGGAAAAAGCCAAACGATTACAAATATTATTGGAGGGCTATTAGTAAGAAATAAAAAAGTTTTATTTGCAGCAGATAAATATACTGCTTTAGAAGTAGTCAAACAAAGATTAACTCATAAAAATTTGGGGCAATATATTCTTGAATTACACAATGCATCAAAGTCAAAGAAAGAGTTTCATGAAAATTTATCATCAAGATTAGCAAAGCCTAAAGTAAGATTTGTTAGTGATTTTTATGAAGAAGACTTCCGTAAGTTAAAAAATCTTAGAAAAGAATTAAATGAACATGTTAATGCAATAAATCAAAAACTTAATTTGGATGGATCAAATACGACTGTCTTTGATTTGATTTGGCGGGATGTCCTAAATAAAATTAATTTAGGAAAAAATAGTAGTTTTGATGTCATACAGGATTTTGAAGATAAGTTTTTAAATGATTTACTGAAAAATATCGAAAAAGAAAATATTTCAATCATTAAGTCTAATTTGGATATACTTTCAGAATTATCTGATTCAAGTAAGAATGATGAATTTTTAAAATTATCTCAATTAAAAGGGATACCAGAAACTGGGGATGATTTATCAAAATTAATAAGATTATCTAATAATCTTTTTTTAAGATTAGATGATTTCAAAAAAAATATAAAAACAGAAAAGATAATATATTCTTCGTTATTAAATCTAAATAAAGAAAATTTAAAAAACGATATAGAAAGTTTTGAGGAACTTATTTCTGAGAAATCAATTAATAAACAATTTACAATTAAAGAGGATATTAGTGAAAAGTTAGCCAATATATATAAACTAGTTGTAGAAAGAGAATCACAAGAAAACTACATTGAAAAATGGGCTAAACCTTTCTTAGAGAATGAAAATAAATTTGATCTCTTTGAGAATTGCCTAAAGGAAATTGAGAACATAGAACCTAAAGATAAAAACTATAAGATTAAGGATCTACTAAATGATTTAACAGAACTTTATAAAACCATAAGAAGTTTTATTAGAGATATACCTAATGAAAAAAGAAGGTTAACTTCAAGATTAACTTTGAAAAATCTGATTGATGGAGTTGAATGTTTTAGAAAAATAAATCATGATTATTATGATTCATATGAAGATATTTTATTACTTTTAAAAGGTACTAAAGATACTTCTAGCTTAGAAGACTTAATAAAAAAAATTAAGCAAATTCAAAAAAATAATAAAGATGGTAAAAAGATTCAAAAAGATGGATTAGATCTAAATAAAATTAGAGACTTAGGTTCAGATAAGTTAAAAGATTTTTCTGAAGTAATTAGGAATTCTTCTTTCCTCGGATGTTTGTTAGATAAAGAAGTTAAATATGTTAAATCTTCTTGGAAAAAATATTCATTGCCTGGTTTTAAAAGACCTTCTTTAAAAGAAATGGCAAAAATATATTTATTAGCAAGTAACTATTGTGAAAATATTGCTAATGAAGAACGATTTGGTGTGGATGGTTTTGATATTAATTACTTAAGGGAATTATCTTTAAGAATAAAATTTGATGGAAATTTAGAAAATATTTTATTCGATACAAAATTAAAGTTTTTAGAAATTGATTATTTTGAAGTGATCTATCAAGTTTTAAATCAAAATCAAAATTATAATGATATCCAAATTCCTTACTTTGATAAATTATTAAATAAAAATATTCATGAAATACAGGAGCTTACAAATACTTATGCAACAAATATATTTAGTAAATTAAAATTATTAGGAGAAGATCCTAGTGCAAATATTTTAGATACAAGTTTTTCTACTATAAGTTTAATTTTAGATGATCTCAAATCATTAAAAAATATTATCAAAAATCTTGGCATAACAATTACTGAATCAGAAATATATTGTGAAAATAATCTAGAGTATTCAGTCTCTTCAAAAGATATAAATCGTCTTTTAGAGTTGTTTGGAAATATTGATATCTCTGAATATATAGAGGTTTCTTCTCAAAAAATTGAGGGTTTTTCTTTAATAAAATTACTTAATTTTCTAAAAATCCTAGATGATTTAACAAATGAAATATATGAGATATCTGCTAATTTTGAAGACGAAATTTTAAATTTTTATTTAGAAGAAAATTTTGAAGATGAATACTATTTAAATGACTTAGAAAAATTAAGTCAAAGTTTAGATTATTTAATAAAGCTTGAAAGTAATTTAGAGGCTTTTATTGAATTTAATAGATTGAGAAAAAATATATCAAATCTTGGACTAAAAGGCGGCATTGACCAACTCCTCGATGTGGCTAATAAAACTAAAATTAAAGTATCTGATATCTTTGAATATCTTTATGTTAGAAATCAAATTAAGAGTATTAATCTAGATAAAAAACTTAATAAATTTTCTGGACAAGCCCTTATGGTTTGCAAAGACCAGTTTTGTGAATTGGATGTAAATTTTATAGAAAATACCTCTAATTATGTTGATCAATATCTACATAAAAGCTCTGTAAAAAGAGAAGAACCTTTTGGTAATAGTAGAAGCCCAAAAAACTTAAGAGAGGGAGATTTAATAGAACATGAAATTAATAAAAAAAGAAATCATCTTCCTTATCGAAAATTATTCGATCAGGCTCTTATTTCTCTTCAAAGAGTAAAGCCTTGTTTTATGTTTTCACCTTCCTCAGCGTCTCAATGTTTACCAAAGAAAATAGATATTTTTGATGTACTTATTATTGATGAAGCATCACAGATGAATCCTGAAGAAGCTATGGGTTTAATTGCAAGATGTAAACAAGTAATTATTGTTGGAGATGAAAAACAACTACCCCCAGATAATCGCTGGATGTCTAGAGATGATGATGATGATGATGACGACTATGTTGAGACAGTTGAATTTGAAAGTAGCGAGTCAATTTTGGAGCTTGCAAATAAGGTATTAAGAAATAGTAGAGAATGTTCTCTTGGTTGGCATTACCGTTCTAGGCATCATTCTCTAATTAATTTCTCAAATAGATCATTTTATGACAATAGACTTACAGTTTTCCCTTCGAACAAAATAGGATCAGAAATTCATTTAGTTAAAGTAGAGGATCCTTATTACAACGAAAGTAAAAACTTACCAGAAGTTAAAACAGTTATGGAGACTTTAAAATCTCAAATTTTAGATGATCCGACTAAAACTATATTGATAGCTTCTACTAATAGAGCTCAAGCAGGCTTAATTCAGGATGAATTAGATCGTCTAAGAAATAAAGATAAAGTTATCAATGATTATATAAGTTCGCATAAAGGAGAACTTGATAAATTGTTGGTTATGAATTTAGAAACTGTTCAAGGAGAGGAAAGAGATATAGTAATTATTTCAACAGTATATGGACCTGATGCGAATGGAGTAGTCGCTAATAGATTCGGAGATTTAGTGAGGTCTGGAGGAGAAAGAAGATTAAATGTTCTACTAACTAGGGCTAAAGAAAAAGTCTATCTTGTGACTTCTTTAAACTCAGGAGATATTAGGGTTAGTCCTGGAGCAGTTACTGGAAAAAGATATCTTAAAGATTACTTATCTTTTGCTGAGACTGGAATAATTAGTGACACCTTAGTTAGGGAAAGTGGGGAGCCAGAGAATGATTTTGAAAGAGCTATTATGAATGCTATAAAAAAAAGAGGTTATGAAGTTGATGCTCAAATTGGTTGCTTAAATTATCGGATTGATTTAGCGATAAAAGATCCAAGAGATACTTCGAGGTATCTCTTGGCTGTTGAGTGTGATGGAGCTACATATCATTCTGGTTACTCAGCAAGAGTTCACGATAGATTAAGACAGCAAGTCTTGGAGGGATTAGGTTGGAATGTATTTCGTATCTGGTCTTCAGATTGGTGGAGAGCTCCTGAAGAAAAATTGGAATTATTAGATGAAACAATTCAAGGACTTCTTTCAAATACAGAAAAAGAAGAAAGTCTTCAAATTAATCAAATTGATGATCTAGAAAATTGAGCGCAAGATTTTCCGTCCCAAATACCTTTAAGGGGACAATAAATTTTGCTTTATCTTTCGCTTCAAAAATACCAAAAATATAATATCGACCTAACCAACCTATTGACCCTCCGGAATGATATCCAATTCTAATTAAATAAGATTCTTGGCATCTTGATAATTGATTTGCTATTTGATCACATTTGGATGAATCTACTTTTTTAAGTACTTCATAATGAGATTTATAGCGATCATGATTCTCTCTGCCTTTTATATAACTTTTTTGATAGATAATATTTTCTACTATAACTAGATCATTTTTTCTTTCTTTCTTTTTTGAAAAACCATTTTCTGAATTCCATTTAAAACATTCATCTAAATTAGTAGCAACAGAGTAAACATTATCTTTAGATATTTTTGACTTTATTTTATAACTCAATGGAATAGTTTTTCCGATATATTTTCCTGAACTATATTCAAATTCTCTTTTGTTTTTAATCCTAAATTCCTCTGTAAATAAATCTACTTTTGGTTTCTCAAAATATCCAAATGTAGGAAAACATGTTGGAGGGATAATTCCTTTGTTTGTCTCCCAACTAATAACATTCTTATTATCGAATTTTTCTTTATTTACTCCGTTTATGGATTTAATAGTCCATTTACCATTTTCCATTCTGTCAAACCAGATTAGACCCTGAGAAATCATGAATCCTCTCCATCCAATAGAATCACAATCTATTTCAGTATTTATAACTTTAGTAACCCATTCTTTAGGGAAGATTTGATCAAAACTTTTATTTTTAATGAATTCTCTTCTTGGACCATTTTGAAGTTCATCAATTAGAACATTTTTATAAATTCCTTGAATATCTTTTTTTGCTATGAGAGTTTGAATCTTTCTCCCAAAATCATGAGCTTCCTGTCTGTCATAGTAATCATAATTCTTTTTCTTTTTTATTAATGAACAGTCTTTTCTCCCTGGTATTTGACTTTCAGAGTTTGCCGGAATCGGCACTGCGAAAACTATCAATAAAGCAAGTATTAAATTTTTTAAAGAGCTTTTAAAAATGATCTTATTTCTTACCTTTGCCATATCTCCAACCATTTCCATTTACCCAACCACCTGATCTACATTTTCCAGGACGCTTGACATCATTACTATCACACCAAAATGTATCGCCTGCAAATATGACTTTACTATTTATTCTTCTGGTACCACTATAAATAGGCATAAAATGAATACCTTTTTTTGAATTTAATTCTTCGGAACAAAAGAAATCAGGTCCACATATTGCATAAGCAACATCTTTTTCATTTACATAAAGTATTGCTGCTGTTCCAGAATTTCTCCAATAAGGTATTCCTGGTAATCCAATCTCTTTTGCTTTTTGATGGTGACGAGTAACTCTTGTTTTGTTTGATTCAAAAACATATTTCCACTCAACCTTTGGAAGATGTACTATGAGAATTCCAAAAATAATTGGTCCATATAAAGCTGCTACCCAAGCCCAAATTCCATATCTTTTATTTTTTTTATTTTCTTTTTTATTCGTTGAAGAATTCATCTTTATCATTTGTTATTTTTTACCCTTTTTATAAATAGTTTCTATTGTTGATATCCACCAATACCCAAAGCTATCAGTTAGTCTTTTTTGTATTTCTAGAGAAGGCTCTTCCATACCTCGAGCCTTAAATAGTTTAGGTACTGCTTTTTCCGTTGCTTCTTTGCAAAAAGCAGTTCTTTCTGCGACTTCATTTATAATAATTGGCTTTATGTTTTTTTCTTCATTAAACATAATTTTAGGTTGGATTTTATTACCTCTCATAATTCTTACAAATAATTCATCTGCAATACTCATAGCTTCATCAGGATGTTTGCCTTGATTAACAGCAAATACATAAGTGCAAGCAGCCATAGAAATAAATCTTGCGGCACAACTTTCTGCTCCATATTTCTGACACTCCAAACTAAATTCATTTTCTAATTTTTCAAATTGCTCAGGTTTTGTTGGCACTGCAAATACTGATAAAGGGAATAACAGAAATAATGATGCTAGTAATAATTTATTCATTTATCCTTTTTTACTTCAGGGAAACAATCTGGGAAGATATCTAGAACTTTTCCAATAGAATTCATCATATCTTCTTTTATTGTTTGTTTATTTCCATGAGTACGTTCATGGAGGTTTAGTGCAAATCCCAACATGTCTATTTTTGTTTCATCGTAATGTGATTTCTATCTACTGCATAACAAACAGAAAGCATTTGACCAAGCAAGATTTTATTAGCTTCAATATCACCAATTTCAGAAGAGACTTTCTGATTGGAATTAACAGCAGTAGGTAGAACGATAGCAGCTAATAAAGGTATTAATAACTTACGCATAAATAGGGTATATCCTCCTAATTCTAAATCGACTGTCAATAAGATATTTTTTTATTGCTGCTGGTGATTTTGTTCTGAATAAATATTTTTTTGGTAGTGATTATAAAGATCAATTTCTTCTTTATCTTCACTAGCTAAACCAAGATTGAGTCTTGCTAATAGCATTATCCTTTGCTTTCTGTAGTGTGGAATTGCCATTATTATCAAATCTTTTTAATCAAATTTTAGATGGAAAAATCGTGAATGAATCGTGAATGAAATTTATTTATTTTTTTAAAACCCTTGCTATGACTACTGGTACATAGTTCATTAGCCAGTAGCTAGGTTCCTTTTCTACCATGGGATCTCGGCGAATATATAGGGTTTGAATAAAGTGTGAATAACTTCTTTCAATATAAATTTATTATCCATCAAAGTTCCTATTTAGGAAAGTGATGGGACGTAGTTTTTGTACTTTGTGTCTTTGTTATTTAAAAGCTGCTTCTGGAGCGAAAACCTTAATGTCTTTCCTCCAATATTTGCAGCCCTTAACTAAATGATCTCCTTGAGGAATAAGCTTCTGGTGAAAGGGACAAGTCAAGATAGTTACACATTGATCTGTCGTGCTGTAGCGAAAGTGAGTGCAAGTAATGCAAATCTTTGTGCGTTTGCTTTTTAGCTCTCCGTGATAATCGAAGTATTCCCATTCTTGCCAGTCCTCCATGATTACTTAGTACAAGTGTACTAATATTTATATCATTAGTAAAGGTTGGAGGTCAATAAACTTATTTGCTTATTAGTAAAATTTCTCTTGCTTTGGATTACTTGCTAAACAATTATGAATCAAATTGCTTAGTTAGAATTTCATTTATTTGGTATTTATTTTTTTAGTAATTCTTAGATAAACATATAAACCAACACCAAGAAGAAATACATCCAGATAGATATGCCAAGGAGGAAATATTTGATGCACTAATTCCACTTAATTATCTTTTTCCCAAACCCTAGAAAGTTCTCTTAATAAAGTTTTTACTTCCACGTCTGAAGCTCCAGAGTCTTCTTGGAATTTATTACAAATTTCTTTAATTCTCTCATAAGCTCGCTCTATTAATATCGTTTTTTGATTTGGATTTGCCATTAAAAAGAGAGTTTTATCCCTCTAGTTTAGATCGAATGTCAATCAAAGATGTTTTAGATAAAAGGGGCTAAAACTAGTCCCTATGGGTGAAACTCTTCCAAAGAAACATCAAAGAAATTTCATAAAGGTTTAACTTGATTAGTAATATAGTTAACTAGAACAAGAAAAGGCACCTGCAAGAATATTTTTAAAAATTGGTGCTTGACCTAATGAGTATAAGAAGAAAGTGGATGATGTGAGAGTAATAGCTATTTTAGAAGCCCTGTTAACTTTCATATTTGAGACTTTTGCAAATGCTGAATTCATTTATTCATTAATGTACTGAAATGATATTAGCTAAATATATAAAATGTTCAGCATCAGAATTTACCAAAGATTAATTTTATTACTGCTGTTGGTGCTCTTGCATTTTTATATGTTCGAATTCTTTTTTAGAAACTATGCTCATTTTGAATTCTTGATATCTTGTCTTCCACTATTTATTAATTGAAATAGCTACACCTGTTAAATCTTGGGTACAAATATGGACATATAAAATTTTAGTGTGTTCTTCTTTATAGAATTCCAAACTCGAAGGTTAAGGGTTTATTGTCAAAATCATCAAATAATCAGCTACTCACAGTTGAGGTTTTTATATAACATAATATGTTTACATAAAGTAACAAACAGATGGAAAGACTTATTCCTTATATCGCCTTTGTATGTTTGACTGTTCTTACAACTACTAATATTTTACCAGTTATGGCAGGCGGCTGCAGTAGCAACATGAACAAAAAAGCAGAAATCAAATGCGCTGAAGATGATACTGAGTGTCAAACTGAAAAAGCTGAAAAATTTGAATTAAACAAAACCGTAAGGTCATAGAAAGTGACTCAACTTAGCTTAATCATTAATTCTGCCCCAAGAGATTTACTTGAATTCATATTCTGTTTAACTATCGGTTATACAGCAGGATTACTTGGTTTATTTAATTAATAACAACATGACTACTACGCTGTTTTTTCTATTATTTTCAAGCTCACTATTAATATACGTGATGGCTTGTTTGTGGAGAGATCTTATAAATCAAAAAGTGAATATTCAGAGATAAGAAACCATCTATATTAATATTGCACACTTCAGAATTATTGTGCTACAGGTGAATTGATCTATTCCAACCCTGCTCCATCTTCTATCACTATAATTAAGAGTTATTTTTATGGGATATTCATGCATTTAAAATAATTATCATTGGCCATATCCATATTTAAACCCCATTCTTTATCAGTTTTTCCATCACCTTTTTTAGTGTCTTTTTGAAATTTAGCTATACATCTTTCTTCTATATTTTCTGGAGAATTATAATTCCTGAGGAAAATAAAAACTAAATAGGATAAAGATGAAATTGCACCTATAAAAAAAGTAATTCTAGTGAATTTCTTTTCCATTTTTTTGTCTAGATATTCTATTTATAGTTATGTATTATTTTGACTACTGTAATATTTAATCCTTTTTGGGAAACTTACATCCTAAAGCTTGCTTTTGTGGGCTAGATAAATTTTACTCAATTTAGTCACTAATTTGAATATCAACCTTGCTCAACAACTTGTTTTGAATTTATATTTTTTATGCAGTAATTATAAAGATTAATCTCCTCTTGATCTTCACTAGCCAGTAAAATATTTTGTCTTCCTAAAATCATTATTCTTTGCTCTCTGTAGTATGAAATTTACATTTTTTTTACCTTACAGAATTATTAATATTGGCAAACTTAGTAATATTAATAATCCATTAAATAATAAAAAAGTATCTAAGTACTTTTAATAAACCCTTATTCTGGTTCTCGTAATGCAGTAATAAGTAATCCACCTATTAATCCTAGATTCATAAGTACTGCTCTTTGATGGAAAGGAAATACATGAAAAATAATTGTGGTTGGGATAAGAAATAATAATAAAAATGCTGAACCAATTTTTTGATTTCCTCCAAAGATAAAAAATCCGGAACCTAAGGTAAGGCATATGATTGCTCCAACTAAAAGGATAGATGCAATTGGATCAGGTATACCTTTTGAAGATACATATTCAACTGTTTTTTCAAAACCTGTAATTTTGCCTGGTATAGCTGATATAAATATTGATGAGATTGCAACTCTCGCAAAAAAATCAAAAAAAGTTTTGATACCCTTATTTTTAAAAATAGAACTTTTCATTCTTCTATTATAAAAAAAGTTTAATTTATTAGATGAATACTTATTTAGTAACCGCAACTTTTAAAAATGTTGCTCTCATGGGTGCAGCTTATGACCTGTTTTTAAAGGTTATTGAAGACGGAACTTTGAATGATGAGTTTGAAGGATTTAAAGTTATGGGAAGATATCATGCCTCTTACTCAAATAATGTCTATATTATTGTCCAAGCTTCAACAGGCATAAAAATGACAGAACACTTCGCTCCTTGGAAAGTCAAGTTTGATATAGATTTTGATATCAAGCCAGTTATGACAGATGATGAAAAAGTTGCTGAGCATAAGTTAGTTGGTTCATTAATGGCAGCAGAACAGAAAATGGGATTTACCGGATAAGATAAATCCCCACGTTGTTATTTAAATAGGGCTGGATTAAAAGTAAAGTTTGAGTTTGATAAGCTGAGCTTATAGAGGGTATGAGAGTAAGTAATTATACTCACACTATCTATTTCTTGGTATTAGATTGATTTCAAGATTGCAACACAAAGCTTCTTAAAAAATAACGAGCCTTCAAATGAAAGAAACAAAAACATTAGAAAAAGAAAAGATTGTAGCTGAGAAGCTCAATGGTAGATTTGCAATGATTGGCTTTATTGCTCTTGTTGGTGCTTATCTAACAACAGGTCAAATCATTCCAGGGATTGTATAAAATGAATTTCACTCCTAAAAGTCAGGGATATGTTCCTCTTAAAGCAGTTCCTTACATCTTCTTTTGTGCAGTAATTCTTAGTATCACAACAACAACAACAAATACATTCATTTAGTTTTTTAAACTGACTTTTTTAATGAAGTAAATTAATTTTGATTAGTTTATTACATCAGGTAAGAGTCTTGACTTTTCGTTTCAAAGGATTAAATCTGACTCTTTTAATTTGATCATTTTCCCAAATCCAATAAACAGGTGCACTTCTTCTTGCTTTAATTAAAATTTCTTTATCTAATTTTTGCGGGATAAATTCTTTAGAAGGATCAAAAAATTTATCTCTTATTGGTTGATTTAAAACAATACTGCCTTCTTTTCCAGAAATTGATCTGTGATAAGTTCCAATAGGAATTTCTAATGCCCCCATTGCTCTATTTAAATAAATTACATGATGTGGCTCGTCCCATAAAGGATTTATCAAAATAAATTTTCTTTCGCCTGTTATAACTAAATTGTGATCAATTTGATGTTTGTGAACATAATATTGTTCATCTTTAAAATCATTAGGAGGAGATATAGCTTCTTTAGAGTGAATCACCACATCGCAACCATTAGATGCCACCAATCCTGCATCAAAAAATGTAACTTTTGGAGTTTCTCTAAAAATAGTTGTTGAGTAGAATTTTAATTCCATAATTTAACCTCTAGTGTTAATTAATTTATGAATATTATTAAAATCTATGAGCAATAAAAAATTAATAATGGATAGTCAATCACAACAAACTAAGCAGTCTTCTTGGGTTGGATAATCTATACATTCTTTCTTTAAAGTTTCTTCTAAAAGTTTCATTTCCTTGACATAATCAAGATCTCTTAACTGTTTGTGTGGAACGGTGAATTGAGTTTGTAGTTTCATTTTTCCCTCTTATTTAATGCTGTTGTTTGATGCCATACCAAGTTTGAGAAAACCTTAATCCTAGATAAGAAATTAAAATTATCCAAAATAGAATTTCTATACCTAAATTAGTCATTTGTTTGTCCTCCTTTTTAGCTGTCTATGCTTTAGTACGGGTGATATATAAAAATCAAGCGTAGGAATACTTAAAAAGATTAACTATTAATCGCAATAAACTTTGCAATGGTTATTAGTAGGATGCTTTTCGCATTCATTACTCCAATAAGCTTCTAGTTCTTTTGCCTTTATATCGTATGAAAGATCTTTTGTATCCATATTCATTTCTTGAATAGTGAATATGTCGTTTAGTGCCATAAGACTTACCTCTTGACTACAATTTAGTTCTAATTCATTCGGACAGTTAATCTCAAGTTTTATGTGTGCGGTTAGAGGAACAAAACTGTACGGATTAAGGATCAAATAAGACTCTTAAAATCTAAATGAGGACGATCAAGAAAATTTTTTATATTGCTTAGCTTATAAGTCTTTTTATGACCTGTAATTTATTTCGTTGTTGAAGTGAATTCTTTTATTTCGAGCTTAGGTTCATAAACTGCTCCATTACATACTGCTACAGCAAGGCTCTCTTTTGCTTCTTTATCCCACCCTTTTAAACCTTTTTCTTTTTCATTAATCCAACGCACTGTTTTATCAAGGCATCGATTCCAGTAAGAAGCTTTTCTTGAAACAGGAATCAAAGTAATAGCTATCAGAACTACCGCTGTTGTAGATGTAATGACGCAGTATTTAATAATATTAGGACTTTTATGAGGGGACATAATATATTAGTTCACCTTTCTAATATAGTTCTGCAGTCAATTATATATCTTATCTTGACCTAAAATTTCTTTTTTATATTTCTCGCTAG